>NZ_JAXQGC010000058.1:0-15901 GCF_034331125.1 Proteiniphilum sp. | reverse complement strand
AAAAGAACAAAATATTATTGCGGAAGTAGCTCAGTTGGTAGAGCATAACCTTGCCAAGGTTAGGGTCGCGGGTTCGAGTCCCGTCTTCCGCTCAAGGTACGCTCGGATGGTGGAATGGTAGACACGCAAGACTTAAAATCTTGTGACCATTACGGTTGTGCGGGTTCAAGTCCCGCTCCGAGTACCAAGAAAAACTGCTGTAAATCAATTGATTTACAGCAGTTTTTCTTTTTTGCAGGACGCCAAAGGGCTCCAAAGAAAACGAGATATAAGATTTAAACAACTTTAACCATGAGCCACTCTTTTCCCGTTCCACTTGCCTATATTTTCCCTTTTATCCTTATTTTTGCAATACATCACTTCAGCAATTATGGTATGGAATCAATCTTCACCCGCTTACAACATTTTATCAATAAATTCACTTCATGACGGTTGAAAAAATTCAATCGACCTTCTTGAGTTGAAATCCGAATATTGGAATGACAAGACCCTACACAGGTTGTCCGTGAAGAAATTTATAAGTCATCATGCGAGTTGGTCAAGAAGTAGAACGCTTGAAACAAGAAGCGAAAAAGCTATCCTATTATTAAAAAAACTAAAATAATGCAGTGTTTTTCAGTTTTATGTGTCTTTATTATGAATTTCTCTTTTAATCCATTATTAAGGTGAAGACGACAACGAATGATCATAAATAAATCAATGGCAAACTTTCTGACGGCATTTATTCCTAACAGATCGAAAAGGGAGAAGTGGCGTGAGGAATTGGTAAAATCTGATCTATCCTTTTTGATGCGTAAGGGGTTTGCGGAGGTCATGGCAGGAATCATCCCACACAAAATGACGAGGAACCAATGGCGGGGAATTTTGCGTTATGGATTACTACGGGCTCTTAAACTCCGCTGGAAGGTATATCGCAATAGGACGGTATCTCCGAAGCATTATCTGGCTGTCTGCGCAATAGCAAAAAACGAAGGCCCCTATTTTCAGGAATGGATAGAATGGCATCATAATTTAGGAATAGAGAAGTTTTACATATATGACAACGAAAGTACGGATAATACCAAAGAAGTATTGGAACCTTACATAGTATCAGGATTGGTGGAATATGTGTTTAGGAAGGGGGTGAAACAACAACTGCCGGTCTATGATGATTGCTTGGAAAAACATCGTTTGGATGCACGTTGGATTGCGTTTATTGATCTGGATGAGTTCATAGTGCCTATGCAAGACAAAACGATTCCCCAGTTTTTGTGCAGGTTCGAGGGTGCGTCCGCAGTAGAGGTTAATTGGTTGGTATATGGTAGCGGTGGAGCCAGAAAAAAAGTGGCCGGAGGGGTCATGGAGCGATTTAAAAGACATTCGGAACCAAGCCATATTTTGAACAGGAATGTTAAGAGTATTGTCAATCCACGTCGTGTCTTTTCATTTATCGGTTGCCATGAAGTAGCAAGAATGTCCGGAAAAACTGTTGATTCGCACGGTCAATCGGTTCGAAAGAATTTCAGAGATCGCAACCCCCAGCACGATGTTATTCGTATCAACCATTATGCTGTAAAATCCTACGAAGAGTTTTTGGAAAAACGTGCCAGAGGTCGGGCTAGGGCACTTAGTATCCGGAATTTGGACTATTTTGAACAATTCGACCTTAATGATATAGAGGGGTGATCAATCGAAAAACCGAGCAAGCCGGGTAATTCTTGTTGTGGTTGATTCGAGATTTGGCCAATAACTCCCGTTCCCCAAGCCCCTTCGCTCGATTTTCCCGATACAAATTCCCCGATACCGTAATACAGCGACAGTAACTCTTGGATGATGCTTAACAACTATATTTTTACATCCCGATATGGTTCTTTCGTGAAAAAAATGTAACTTTGTCTTGTATGCTAAACCGGTATTGAGGTGAATTTTTATAAACTGATATGCCGGGAATCCTGTGCCTGAACCGGCCATGAGGATTAATATAAAGATAGAAGCTGATATTTTGGCATTGATCGTGAGAAATTAATATATAAAAAATATAGTCGTATGAAGAACCTGGAAACATCCTACATGGGCATTCCGCTCAAAAACCCGGTCATACTGGGGGCATCAGAACTGTCATCTGAGATCGATTCACTGAAAAAAGCCGAGCAGGCGGGAGCTGCAGCCATAGTCTATAAAACACTCTTTGAAGAACAGATACAGTTGGAAGATCTGCAATTCGACGAGTTGAAGGACGAGTATAACGATATCCATGCCGAGATGACTTCGCTTCACCCTGATATCGATCGTTCCGAGATCGAGTATTACTTGGTAAAGATCCGCAATGCGAAAGAAAGTCTTTCCGTACCGGTGATAGCCAGTCTGAATGCCGTGAACGAATCATCCTGGTTCCGCTATGCACGCCTGATCGAAGAGACCGGAGTGGACGGAATAGAACTCAACCTTTATCAGACACCCACGCAGTTCGACCTTGATGCGGCAGAAATCGAAAATCGACAGATAGCGATGGTTACTGAGATAAAAAAACAACTGTCCATACCGGTGAGTGTAAAGCTCAGTTCCGACTATACCAATATCCTGCACTTCGCGAAACGTCTCGATGAAGCGGGTGTAGACGGAATGGTGCTTTTCAACTCTTTCTTTCAGCCTGATATAGATATTGAGAAGGAGAGTCACAGAAGAGCATTTAACTTGAGTAAAAAGGGTGATTACAAACAGTCGTTGCGTATCGCCGGAATGCTATACGGCCGTGTGAATGCTGCCGTATGTGGTAGCAGGGGTGTCTTCAACGGGGATGATGTGATCAAGCTGATCCTCTCCGGTGCAACCTGTGTGCAGGTGGTAAGCGCTGTCTACAGACATGGGATGAAACAGATCACAGGAATGATCCGTGAGATTGAGGAATGGATGGAAAGGAAAGGCTACGATACTTTGGATCAGTTCAGGGGGAAACTTTCGGACAGTGTACTTAATAAAAATGACAATCTTTTGATTTACAAGCGGGCGCAGTATGTAGACCTGATACTACATTCCGATACGATCTTCGGAAATATGCAGCATCGCGGTTTTTAATCGTTTGTCCGGAAAGGATTCAATATAGAGAGACGGTTTCAATTGTAATGATTGAGCTTGTCTCTTTTTTACGAATATCGCTTCGGATATCGCAAAGTGATGGCAATGGTCGCGGCAATACCGGTCAGAAAGGGATAGTAGAGCTTCGGCACGATTTCCACCGGATTGATATTCGCTATTCCGGCGGCAATGAGTAATTGTGCGCCGTAAGGAATCATGCCTTGCACAAAGCAGGAGAAGGTATCCATCAGGCTGGCCGTTTTGCGGTTGTCGAGTTCGAAACGGGTACTGATATCTTTGGCAATCGGGCCGGTGATAATACAGGCGATAGTGTTATTGGCGGTGCAGAAATTGGTGAACATCACCAAACCGGCAATGGAGAATTCTGCACCACGTTTCGACGATATTTTGCGCGTGAGTATATGGATAAGCCAATCGATCCCTTTGTTGTATTTGATAACTTCGAAAACTCCGCCTGCCATAATAGTGACTATGATCAGTTCGCCCATATCCGAGACAATACCTGTTTTTGCTGATAACGTCAGATCCCATACTGAAAAATCCGGAGAGACCAATCCGAAGAACGACGAAAGTATTATTCCTGTCAGGAGGACGATAATCACATCCACACCTGCCAATGCGGTGATCAATACGACAAGATAGGGGATTACCTTTATCCAGTCGGCGCTGTCGAAAGCCACCTCGTTGGTGACGGTAATATCACGTCCCATGAAGATGTAGATCATCACCATAATGATTGCCATCGGGATGACAATCATGGAGTTGACACGGAACTTGTCAGTCATTTTACAGCCTTGTGTTTTGGTTACTACAATAGTGGTATCTGAGATAAACGAGAGGTTATCACCGAACATGGCACCCCCGATTACTACGCCGAGTATCATGGCCGGGCCTATATCGGTCTGCCCTGAAATACCGACGGCAATGGGTGCCAGCGCGGCAACGGTCCCGCTTGAAGTGCCCATTGACATGGAAATTACACATGCTGCCGCGAATAATCCTGCCATGATGGCCTGTGGCGGCATGGTATAAAGGATCAGGTTTACGGTAGCATCTACGGCTCCCATTGAACCGGCAATGGCAGAAAAAGCACCGGCAAGGATGAAGATGACGACCATGAGCATGATAGTTTCATTACCGGCACCTTTTGAGAAGATACGTAACCGTTCCGGAAAAGGAGTTCGCCGCACAGAAAGGATGGCGACGGCGGTAGCTATTGTAAAAGCCACTGAGACGGGCATATTGCGTAGGTCACGTGTAGTAGCAAACGTGATAGCGTAAAGGATAAAAAATATAGCGAAAGGGAGTAGGGCCCAGCCATTTCCCTTGTTCCCGGTTGTTTGAGGATCCATTGTTTATTATTGCCTGCTTGATAAACGGTAAATGATAACCTGTCTTGTTACGGATGGCAAAAATACAAGATAATTTCCAAACCCAAAAACAATAGTAAATTCCTATCCTGAAAAAGGAGAGGATGTGATAACCGGGTTTTGTGAAAAATCTTTCGGATCGACTTCTTTATCCAATCGGAATTTTGGGGTTAGTCTCATATTTTGGAGGAAAAAATGAAAGAAAGGTTACAGCCGATTATGGACTTGTTGACGGTAAAGCGTCTATTTCATTTATGCCTCGATTTCTTCCTTTTCGCGAGAAAATGCTTTGAGCCATATATACCCAACAATCATTGCCAAAGCCGAAGCAATCAGTACCGACAGTTTCGCAATATCCATCATCATCTTATTATCAGGAAAAGAAAGATTCGACACGAAGATTGACATGGTGAAGCCGATACCGGCCAATATGCCGATCCCGATAAACTGGGTCCAACGGATATTTGCTAACCTGACCAGTCGGAGTTTGACCATCAGATAAACAGCAAGTGTGATACCCAGCGGTTTCCCGATGAACAGACCCAGAATAATTCCGAGAGAAAGAGGGGACGTCAGTCCGGATATGGCCGCCGGTGTGATGAAAATACTGGTGTTAGCCAATGCGAAGAGGGGGACAATGAAAAAATTGACCGGAAGAGTAATTCTTCTCTCAAATGCGGGCATCTTGCTTATCGGAAGAATAAAGGCAAGTATTACTCCGGCAAATGAAGCGTGGATGCCCGATCGGAACATGCAATACCACATGATCAATCCTAGTCCGGCTGTCACAATATAAACCCATTTATGGTGGACATAACGGTTAATAAGAAATATCACGATCCCCACGGCAGCCACTCCCGCTAACCATATCAAATAAAGCGAAGAACCATAAAACAATGCAATAATGAGAATCGCACACAGGTCATCTATAATGGCCAATGCCGTCAAAAAGACTTTCATGGAATGGGGAACCGCTTTACCTAAAAGACTTATCATGCCGAGGGTGAAAGCAATATCTGTAGCGGTTGGTATGGCCCACCCGTTTGAATAGGCTGTGCCAGCAGTAATTACGGAAAAAATAACTGCCGGAAAAGCTACTCCGAACAACGCAGATGTGGTGGGGAGCATCATCCTGCTAAAAGACGAGAGTTCCCCTGTGGTCACTTCCTTTTTGATGTCGATCGCCACATGGAAAAAGAACAACGTCATCAAGGCGTCGTTTATGAAATGGATGATGGTATGCGGTAGGTGTAGATGGTGAAACCCGGGAATCGACATCTCCCAGAAATTAGAGTAAAGTTCTCCAATCCCTTTGATATTCGTTAATGCCAGCGATAGGAGAGTGCATAACAATAGAAGTACACCTAACGACCTGCTGTCGTTGATGATCCGTCGGAATAGCGACGCGCTAGGTTGGAGGTTACTAATATGTCCGGTACTCATTTTCGTTGCAGGAGAAAACTGAAATCATCTTCATTGGAAAGCTCCATCGGTTCCTGCCCGTATTTGAAGATACGGGCCTTACGGGGGCCTATCAGTTCCATCTCGTCATCTTCTACAAGAAGCATGGTGCTTTCACGAAGTCCTACTACATAGATATCACGGTTAATCTCTATAAACTCTTTGATGCGTACCTCTCTGGTCTCACCGCCATGATTCGCCGGATGATCATCGAGATAATGGGGGTTGATCTGGAAGGGAACCAATTTCAGGGTTTTAAATTTCAAGGGCTCCACAATAGGCATATCATTGGTAGTTCTTAAAGTAGGGCAGGCGATATTGGACCCGGCACTCCAACCAATGTAGGGTGTACCCTTCCTGACTTTCTTACGGATCACTTTCATCAGTCCCTTTTCCTGAAGCATCTTCACCAATTGCCATGTGTTTCCGCCTCCGACAACAATGGCATCGGCATTTTCAATAGCTTCCACAGGATTAATGAAGCGATGAATACCTGTGACATGATGGCCGATTTCTGCAAAACGGGCATTTACCTTCTCTTCATATTCATCAAAAGAAAAAGTGACTGCTGCATAAGGAATAAAAATAGCATTATTTGCTTTGTCTCCCAGAAATTCTTTGATCCGGTCTTTGGGATACTCCAGATATCCTTCACCGGGATTGGTGGAGTTGCTGATTAAGAGGAGTCTCATCATTTATATATTTTTAATTGTAATGCAAATATAATGAAAGCCGGGAAACAAGCCAAACTTGTTTGAGCTTGTCCGAGGCGCATCTTATATTCTACAGATATAATAAAAGCCGAGAGTGTAGCCTAACTAGTTGAACTTTTCCAAGGCATATCACATATTCTGCAAATATAGTGAAAAATGTTTGAAAATTATTGTTTTATTTCTGAATAGCGTAATTTTGTAGCCAAACAGAATAAGCAATGGAGACAATTTTACGTAATATACGAGCCGATCTGCGGATGTCGATGAATGGTGTGACTGCCGCCAGTATGCGGGCGAAAGGAGTAGGATATCGTATGAATTTTGGGGTGGATGTTCCACGGCTCAAACAAATCGCAGCCAAATATATGCCAGATAAAGTCTTGGCGGAAATAATGTGGAAAGAGGATGTGCGTGAGTTGAAAATACTGGCGACAATGCTCTGTCCGCCTGTCCATTTTTCTAAGGAAGATGCCTATCGTTGGGTACAGGGTGCAGCCAATCAGGAAATCCGTGAACAAGTGTGTAAAAATCTTTTCCAGGAGTTGCCTTATGCTGATGAGTTAGTAGAGGATTGGACGGGAAGCGATGATGAAACTATTCGCACTACCGGATATTGGCTTTTTGCCAGGTTATGCATTATCCAATCTGAATTGGTAAAACATATCCACTTTGAAGAATTGTTGGGAAGGGCGAAGAGCGATCTGAAAGGCGAATCGCTGTTATTACGCCAATCGGCATTGAATGTATTGAAGTTCTTCGGTAGAACCTCAGCTGGTAATGCAGAAAGAGTGTTGCAGCTGATATCCGGGTTTGAATACTCTGCCAATCCTCAGGAAAAAGAGATTTTTGATCTGCTCTTTTTTGAGTTCGATCTATAACCGTTATTGTTTGAAATTCTTACTGATAAAAAACAATGACAGGAGAAGGTTCAAAATGAGAAAGGCTCCGCTTCCTGCCAGAAAAAAGCCTTTCCATCGGGGAAATACTATTAATGAAATCACTGATGCGATTGCGATCAATACGATGATGACCCACATCACGGTAAGGATTGTTTTCTTCTTTGACATATCTCTCCTATAATTCTTACAAAGATAATAAATTTTTATTCGTGATGATAAGGTTCATTGTGTAAAATTGTCATTGCACGATAAAGCTGTTCTGCAAAGACTAACCTTACCATTTGGTGAGTAAAAGTCATCCTGGATAGCGACACCATTTCGTTGGCTCTTTCCCGAACTTCGCCGGAAAATCCATAAGGGCCTCCCACAACGAAGACCAGCCGCTTTGAAGCAGAAAAAGACTTTTTCTCTATATATCCGGCAAACTCCACTGAACAGTATTGTTTCCCTTTGTCATCGAGTAGAACAACATGATCTGATGGTTGGAGCCATTTCAGTAGTTTTTCCCCTTCCTGCTTTTTTTGTTCTTTCTCGGAGAGATTCTTTGTGTTTTTTATATCTGGGATGAACTGCATTTCGAGTGGCATATAGTAATTGACCCTCTTTTTGTACTCTTCTATGATTTGTGAAAAAAGAGGATCGTCGGTCTTGCCTATGGAAAGTAAAATAATTTTCATTCAATTTAATTGTTATTCGTTCGCTTCGCTCTTGTTATCTGATTTCATTGTTATTTCCTGCCTTGCGGGATGTTCACTTCGTGTTATTGTCAAATAACCATTGAACAACTACTGAATAACCACAGAATATGAGTAATTTGGCCTGAGAAAACGAAAAAAGCTGTCTTTAAGGACAAATATAATTGTTTATTTCTTATTTTTGCACTAAAATTCTTGTAAAAAAATAACAAAACGGGCAGATTGTTTGTTTTATGATATAGCGGAGCAGTATCGTTTTTAGTATGACAGAAAAAGAGTTAATTCATAACCTTATCCGATTAGCTTTTACAGAAGATATCGGAGACGGAGACCACACCACCCTCTGTAGTATCCCGGAGACAGAAGAAGGGAAATCCAAATTACTTATTAAGGAGGAAGGTATACTTGCCGGTGTAGATATAGCGATTGAAGTATTCCATACCTTTGATCCGGCGTTACAGGTAGAGGTTTTCCTTCAAGATGGGACATATGTTAAACCGGGAGACATAGCCTTTGTGGTATCGGGAAAGGTACGCTCCATTTTGCAGACCGAGCGGCTTGTACTTAATATTATGCAGCGCATGAGCGGTATCGCCACCATAACCAACAGCTATATGAAACTACTTGAAGGTACGGCAGCAAAAGTACTCGACACCCGGAAAACCACTCCGGGAATGCGCATCCTTGAAAAACAAGCTGTCAGGATCGGGGGAGGAGAGAATCACCGGATAGGACTGTTTGATATGATCCTGTTGAAAGACAATCATGTGGATTTTGCAGGAGGAATTGAAAAAGCTATCCGCGGTGCACAAAACTATTTAAAAGAGAAAAACAAAAAACTCAAAATTGAGGTAGAGGTAAGAACCCTGGATGAACTTGAAGAGGCGCTCCGCGTAGGTGGAGTAGACAGGATCATGCTCGATAATTTTACTCCTGCACAAACCTTCGATGCAGTGAAGATCGTGAAGGCTGTGAATGAACATGTGGAGTTGGAATCTTCGGGTGGGATCACTATCGATACCATTCGTGAATATGCCGAAACAGGGGTGGATTATATATCGGTAGGTGCACTGACTCATTCGGTGAAAAGTCTCGATATGAGTTTAAAAGCAATCTGATGTAACATGGAACAAAACGAGGAAAAGCAGGATTTGCTCGACAGGCGGTATATGCGTATGGCTTTTATATGGGCGGAAAACTCTTATTGCAAACGCAGAAAGGTCGGTGCGCTCCTGGTGAAAGATAAGATGATCATTTCCGACGGTTATAATGGCACTCCCTCAGGTTTTGAGAATGTGTGTGAAGATGAAAATGATATAACAAAACCTTATGTGCTCCATGCCGAGGCGAATGCGATTACGAAAGTAGCCCGGTCCAATAACAGTAGTGATGGAGCCACGCTTTATGTCACCTCTTCACCTTGTATTGAGTGTGCCAAGTTAATCATCCAGGCTGGTATAAGCAGAGTGGTATTTGCCGAAAATTACCGGTTGAGCGATGGAATTGATCTGTTGAGAAGAGCCAATGTTGAACTTGTTTCGGTAGAAATTGATAAATAGTAACAGGAGAAATTGGATGAATGCAGGAAAGAAGGCCCGGATATGGCTGCCTTTATGGATAGGCGTTAGTATTGCATTGGGTATATTTATCGGAAGCAGATATAGTCAGTTCGGACGTTCGGGAAGTGTGGAAGGATCCGGAAAGATAGATGCGGTGCTGAACTATGTCAGGGAGTCGTATGTCGATACGGTCAATATGCGCCAATTGGTAGAGGACGCACTGCCCAATATTATCCGGGAACTGGATCCTCATTCAGAATATATCTCTGCTACCGATATGCGACGGGTGAACGAAGACCTGGAAGGCCATTTCTCAGGGATTGGCGTTAATTTTTATGTCCTGAGGGATACCATTGTAGTAACAGGTATCGTACCGGGTGGCCCGTCTGAAGCCGCAGGTATTATACATTGGGACAGGATCGTGACGGTGAATGATACTTTAGTCGCCGGAACAAAACTCCGTAATGAAGAAGTGATGGAAAAACTACGCGGTGAAATGGGCTCTGAAGTGAAACTGGGGATTCTGAGACCCGGTGACGACTACTTGCGTGAAATCATCGTTACCCGGGGAGATATCCCCATGAACAGCGTCAATGCAGCCTATATGTTGACGAATAAGATCGGTTTTATTAAATTGGGGAAAAACTTCGGCTTTAACACCTTCAGCGAATTCATCTCAGCCATATCCAAGTTGAAAAGCCAGGGTGCTAACTCTTTTGTGATCGATCTCAGAGGAAATGTGGGAGGATCCCTGGATGTAGTAGTGGCTATGGTGAACGAATTTTTGAACAGAGGCGACCTGATCGTATATACACAAGGTCGGAATTTTCCGAGGACTGACAGCTATGCGAACGGATCCGGAACCTGCAAGGAAGACGATGTCGTGGTGCTGATCGACGAATTCAGTGCATCCGCCAGTGAGATCTTTGCCGGAGCTGTCCAGGATCACGACAGAGGTTTGGTGATAGGCAGGCGCTCATTTGGTAAGGGACTGGTACAGGGACAGCGTAATTTTCCTGACGGTTCGGCCGTGAGACTCACTGTGGCTCGCTATTATACAGCTTCGGGCAGATCTATCCAGCGCGGATATGAAAGGGGAAGATATGATGAATATGAAATGGAGGCTATTAACCGTTATATAGAAGGAGATTATGTTAACGTGGATACAGTATCCAACCATCTTATTCCTTTTCAGACGGCAGGAGGCAGGACGGTCTATGGTGGAGGCGGAATCATGCCTGATATCTTTGTGCCTCGCGACACAGCAGGGATAAATCCCTATTATAATATGGTAGTGAATAACCGGTTAGATGAGAAATATGCGATGCTTTATTCCGATATGAACCGTGAAAAGCTGAATAGTTTCGATACCTGGCAGGAACTTTACCGGTATTTGCAGCAACAACCGTTGCTGTTAAACCTGGTGAGCTTTGCAGATCATAACGGTATCAGAAGAAGGCCTTACTATGTTCAGGAATCGAGTGAGTTGCTGGAGAATGTAATGTATGCCTATATTATCCGTAACTTCTTTGGAGAAGAAGCTTTCTGGGCAGCCTACCACAAGGAAGATCCATTGATTAAAAAGGGAATTGAATTGATAGAAACAGGGAAGACTACACATCAATCTATTGTGACCGAGGAGTATAAACTTAACTAGACTATTATGAGTAATTTAATACATAATTTTTTTTTATCGAACAGGGTTTTATCCCGTTTTACAATTTTCGTGATTGACATTCTCATGATCATGTTTTCCTGTTTAGTGATGTATCTGATGAGATATGGGTTTGTCGGGCTTACACCCGAAGTCAGGGCCGATGGTGTCACGTTAGGGGTAATCCTGGTTTTTGTCAATTCGATTACTTTTATATTGTTTCGTACATTCAGTGGCATTCTAAGATTCTCTTCATTCTCCGACCTGATGAGAATCACATATGCATTAATAGTGGGTTACGCATTTGCCTATCTTGGCATTGTTATATTGAAGAGCCATCAGACCGATTTTTACCTCGATGATGTTACATTCATCTCTATATTCTTTTTCAATATGTTCCTGATGATTTTTTCGAGGATACTGACGAAAGAGGTATATGAATTTATTACAGGGAGAGATGTGAAACCTGTTAATGTATTTATCTATGGAACTAAAGAGGCTGGAATAAGTGTTGCGAAAGGATTGAAGGGGAATAGTGAATTCAACTACCGGGTACTCGGATTCATATCCGACGAAAGCCAGATGGTGGGAAAGGAGTTGATGGGGATAACGATCTATGCGAATAATGAAAATATATTCAGGACACTGGAGAGTAAGGATGTGAAGACCATCATCGTTTCACCTCAGCAAATGGAGGAGATAAAGAATTCTGACCTCCTGAGTAATTTTGTGGATCATAACATCTCATTGCTAACTACTGTACCTTTGAACGAGTGGAACGGAATGATTATGAGCAAGGAGCAGTTGAAAGACGTACAGATTGAAGATCTTTTGCCCCGTGATCCGATCCACATCAATATGTTGAAGATAGCTTCAAATATTGAAGGCAAACGTGTAATGGTGACAGGTGCCGCCGGATCGATAGGTAGCGAGATAGTCCGCCAGGTAGCCAATTTCAATCCCTACAGTATTATTCTTATAGATCAGGCGGAAACCCCGTTACATGACATGAGGCTCGAACTGAAAGATAAATGGAGGGAACTCCGTGCCGAGATCATTGTGGCCGATGTCAGCAATGCCAGCCGGATGGAGCGTATCTTTTCCAGGACACGGCCGCAGTATATTTTCCATGCAGCGGCATACAAGCATGTGCCGATGATGGAGGACAATGTGTCGGAATCGGTACAGACCAATATCCTTGGGACGAAGATCGTCGCAGACCTGGCCGTAAAATACAATGCCGACAAATTTGTGATGGTCTCTACCGACAAGGCGGTGAACCCTTCAAATGTAATGGGTTGTTCCAAAAGGATTTGTGAGATCTACGTACAGTCGCTGGCAAAATATATAGCAAAAAGCGGGAAGAGAACTACGCAGTTTATTACTACCCGTTTTGGTAATGTGTTGGGATCGAACGGTTCGGTAATACCTTTGTTCAGGGAACAGATAAAGAATGGAGGTCCTGTTACCGTAACCCATCCGGAGATCATCCGTTATTTCATGACCATTCCGGAAGCGTGTCAGTTGGTACTCGAAGCGGGTGCTATGGGCAAAGGCGGAGAAATCTATATTTTCGATATGGGTAAGCCTGTCAAAATCCTGGATCTGGCAAAAAGGATGATCCGGCTTTCCGGTTCAAAGAATATCAAAATTGAGTTTACCGGATTACGGCATGGGGAAAAACTCTATGAAGAACTATTGAACATAGCCGAGCATACCAAACCGACCTATCATGAGAAAATAATGATCGCAGATGTGCGTGAGTATGAATATGAAGAGGTGAACCGCAAAATAAACGCTCTGATTCATGCTTCTTACGAATATGATGATATGCGGACAGTGAAGAAGATGAAAGAAGTCGTCCCCGAATTCCGTAGTATAAATTCTCCTTTCGAGGCGGTAGACCGGCTATTGGAGAAAATCTCTGAAAAAGAATCGTTTGTCCCTGTTCCTAAGGATAAGGGATAGATTATTCGCTTAGATCGCGTTGTGTATCACATAACGAAGTGTAGTATCCTCCTTGTGCATAAAGAGTGGAATGTTGCCCCGATTCCACAATTTGCCCATCTTTCATTACATAGATCTCATCAGCATTTTTGATGGTGGATAATCTGTGGGCTATCACAATGGTAGTCCGGTTTTTCATCAGTTTCTCCAGCGCTTCCTGTACCAGCCGTTCCGAATCGGTATCGAGGGCCGAAGTGGCTTCGTCCAGTATCAGGATCTTCGGGTTTTTCAGTATAGCCCGTGCAATGCTGATGCGTTGGCGCTGTCCTCCCGACAGCTTACCGCCCCGGTCGCCGATATTGGTTTGATAGCCGTGTTCGGTAGCCATAATGAACCCGTGGGCATTGGCTATTTTTGCAGCGTTGATCACTTCGCTTTCCGTGGCGTTGGTAACCCCAAAGGCAATATTATTATAAAAGGTGTCGTTAAACAGGATAGCTTCCTGGTTTACATAACCCATCAGCGACCTCAGATCCCGGACTTTCATATCTTTTATATTGATCCCGTCGATAAGAATTTCGCCCTTCTGTATATCATAGAACCGGGGCAGGAGATCAGCCATAGTCGATTTTCCGGATCCCGACTGACCGACAAGAGCAATGGTCTTTCCCTTATCTATCTTCAGATTCACTCCTTTGATGACCCAATCTGTTTCATATTTAAACCATACATCCTTGTAATCTATATAGGAATTGAATGTAACCGCGACAGATTGTGCCGGGTCGGTAATCTTATTGTCGGCAGTCAGTATTTTGTCGATACGCTCCATCGATGCCAGTCCACGCTGTACGGCATAAGCCGATTTGGAAAATTCCTTGGCGGGATTGATAATACTATAGAATATGGTCAGATAGTAAATGAACGAGGCGGCATCAATCATACTATTGCCCTCTAATATCAAGGTACCCCCGAACCAGAGTACAATGGCGATAGTGATTGTCCCCAGCAACTCACTCATGGGGTGTGCCAATTGCTGCCTGCGAGCGATCCTGTTCGACATCCGCCTGAACTCGTTATTCCCTCTATGAAATCTTCCGGAGATCTTATTTTCTGCTCCGAATGCTTTGATTACCCGTAGCCCGCTTAGTGTCTCCTCCATCTGCGACATCAGTTCTCCCCATTTGTTCTGAGCCGTGAAAGAACTTCTTTTCAGGCTTCTACCTACACGTCCCATCACAAGCCCCATCACCGGAAGCACGACCATTACGAAGAGAGTCAGTTGCCAGCTTAACATTACCATAGTGGTCAGATAGATCAGGATCAGGATTGGATTCTTAAAGAGCATATCGAGAGAGCTCATCACCGAGTTCTCTACTTCATTTACATCGCCCGATACCCTGGAAAGAATATCCCCTTTTCTCTCTTCCGTAAAGAAGCCGAGAGGAAGGGAAAGTACTTTGTCATTGATCTGGTTCCGGATATCTTTCACTACGCCGGTTCTTATAGGAATAAGAAAGTATGAACCAAAATAGGCAGTTCCTGTTTTCAGGAGGGTCATCACAATCAGGAAGGTGGCTAGTGCCATTAATGTGGTACTGCTCCCGTGTGTTTCGATAAGTTGTGTTATATACCAGTTTGCATTATTAAGTAAAATATCCACAAACGAATAGTCAGAACTCCCCCATTCGATAAATGAATATGTTTCCCTGTTTATTTTGAATAAAACCTGGAGAATGGGAATAATGGTTGCAAGAGAAAAGACATTCAATATAGCTGTCAAGATATTGAAGATAAATGCCAGGATGACATATTTCTTATAAGGAGGTAAAAACCGTTTTAAGATATGAATAATACCTTTCATCTGTTTGTGCTTATTTTATACGTTTTATTTGCACCTCTGGTTTGTTGTCACTTACATTATGCCGTTGCGATAACTGTTTCGATAAGCTAACACAAAGGCAAAACTTGTTTTGACTATGTTGAGCGTAGAATTATCAATCGAGGAGCGAAAGCGACTCAAATAGCGCAATAAACTTGAAATGCCTAATATAATTGAATTGTTGCAGTCCTCTAAATGGTGCAATGTAGATTTTGTGCGAAGATACTTATAAAATGTGATTCTATGGAAAAAATTGCATCTTTTCACTTTTTAATATAATTTCTCACTCTCTTGTTTATTCCTGTCTGTAGATTTTCCTTTCCGGATTTTTCATATCGAATATCTGTTTTTCTATTTTTTCTATAGAATGTTGTCGTTTTTCCTGCATTTTTAAGAGAAAATCAGGAGAGGGAATTCTCGGGTTTTTCTCCCGGTTTTGACCTGTTTCCCATTTTTTTTCTGTCAGCCTGAAAAAAAGATTATTTTTTTTCTTGAGGTAATGATATGATCTTCTTTTGTTTGATTGAAAATCGGGGAAAATGACAGAAAAAAAGATTGATTTTTTTTGTTGAATTGTTTGGATGGTAAGAAAAGAGTCTCTATCTTTGCACCCGCTTTCAGGAAATAAGTCCTGAGTCGAAAGCAAGGA
>NZ_JAXQGC010000057.1:0-37107 GCF_034331125.1 Proteiniphilum sp. | reverse complement strand
GCACATACAGGAACTTACATCCTGCAAGCTTAATACCATGCCCGACATACAAATAAATGAGGATACGTGGATCCCGTACCCTCATCTATACATCGAAAATTATCTATCGAAAATTTCACTATCAGTAAGCATGTCCGTCGGATTCCAGGTCATCCAGGCTCAGTTTCTTTTTCTCCAGCGCCCTCCAGGCATAGAATATATAGGCAATCACGAACGGCACGAGAAGTGAAACTACCGCCATAGCCGAAAGCGTAAAATAGCTCGAAGAAGAGTTTTGCAGGGTAAGTGAACTCTGCAGGTCAACCGATGAGGGATAATAGGCAGTATTGTTATAACCGGCCACCAGCAGAAGCATAGTCACAGTCACGATAGCACCTGCACCGGCGAACCAGATTCCTTTCTTAAACCCTTTATTGAAAACCGTATTGAAAATACCATACAGGACGGACAATACTCCCAGCACAAAGAGTACCAATACGATCGGCATCTCGATGAAATTATGAAGGTATTTCATCTTCTCCATATATATCACTTTTGTCTCGGGATTTACAGCATAACCTTCAGCGACCAGCGTCCAGATCAAAAAGACAAGGAAGAAAACCACAAAAGGCACCCCGTTATACAAAGTAAATCTGCGTGATCTCGCTTCGAGTACTTCATGGTCGAGCCGGTTCACAAAGAAAAGGCTTGCCATGGTACGGGCAAGGAAGAGTACCGCCAACCCGAGGCTCAGGTTCCTTACATTTGCCAATAGCTCAAGCCCGTGAAGCGGGTTTTGCCACTGGCTGATGGTAAAACCTGAGGCACCCAGCCCGGCAATATTGCCTTTACCCACGGTGAACTCTGACCCGGTGAAGAAAGAGGAGACCACCACACCTAACAAAAATGTGCCCAACACACCATTCAGGAACAGGAATGCGCGATAGGTCTTCGGGCCAAAGATATTCCCCGGCTTGGACTGGTATTCATAGGATATAGCCTGCAATACGAAGCAGAAAAGTAGAATCATCCATGCCCAATAGGCACCTCCGAAGCTGGTCGAATAGAAGAGTGGAAACGATGCAAAAAAGGCACCCCCGAAAGTGACCAGCGTGGTAAAGGTATATTCCCATTTGCGTCCGAGTGCGTTGATCAGAAGCTTCTTCTCATCCTCTTTCTTCGAAAGGGAGTTCAACATGGACTGGCCTCCCTGCACAAACATCAGGAACACCAGTAATCCGCCAAGAAGCGACATTACAAACCACCAGTATTTTTGTAGAAAGTCGTATGTTATCATTGTTTTTATCTTTTAGTCTGTTTAACCATGTAACGGGATCAGGCCTCTTCCCCGGGAAGGGGATCCGGGCCTTTTTTGATCTGTTTTACCATAATAGCCGCTTCTGCGATTAACATTCCCGTAAACAATACCGTAAAAATGATAAAGGTAGTAATAATATTGCCCGGGGATACTGCGGACGCAGCCAGTTGTACCGGAAGAATATCCTGGATAGTCCATGGCTGGCGGCCCACTTCTGCCACTATCCATCCTGCCTGGCCGGCGATAAAGGGCAGAGGTATACTCCACAATGCCACATATAGCAACCATTTTGTGTCACGCAAATCTTTCTTGTAGATAAAATAGAGAAGGATCGCGAAGAACAGGATAGAATAAAGTCCTATGACCACCATCAAGTGGAAAGTATAGAATGTAAGAGGTACATCGGGTACCAGATCTTTCCCTGTTTCGAGGTAACCGTAACCGAAATGCGCATAATTCTCCCTGAGAATAATCTCATGATTGGCTGCATCGGCATCACGTCCTTCCGCTATGGCGGTCTGATAATCGGCCAGTGCCTGGATAGCTTTTTCTCCCCGGGCTTTTCTCTCTTCAAAAGAGAGGGCGGTAGTTCCGTCCTGAAGGGTATAGCCTCCATCTACAATATCTTTGATCCCGGGTACGAAAGCGTTCAGGTTCCTGTATCCAAGGAACGATAACAGTTTAGGTATCTCCAACTTAAAAATATAAGAATCCACTCCATCGTCATACGATTGTTTGGCTGGATTCAACATTCCTATTGCCACCAAACCGGCACCCTCTTTCCCTTCATAAAGACCCTCCATGGCGGCCAGCTTCATCGGCTGCTTCTGTGACACTTCATAGGCGGAGCCGTCACCGGTAACTGCCAGCATCACAAAAGCGACCAGCCCTACTATGCCTCCTACCTTTGCACTTTTCAGGGCAAAATCTATATGCCGTTTTTTCAACAGGTACCACGCAGAGACGCCTGCCACAAAACCGGCTCCGATTGCCCATCCGGAGAAGATGGCATGCAGGAATTTATTATATGCTACCGGCGAAAGGACTACAGCCCAGAAATCAACCATTTCATTCCGTACTGTCTCGGGATTAAACTCCATTCCGACAGGATATTGCATCCAGGCATTGGCAACCAGAATCCAGAATGCCGACAACGTAGCCCCGGCAAACACTAACCAAGTGGAGGCAAGATGCATTTTCTTGCTTACCCTGTTCCATCCAAAGAACATGACAGAGATAAATGTGGCTTCCATAAAGAAAGCAACGATCCCTTCAATGGCAAGGGGAGCTCCAAAGATATCCCCCACGAACCAACTGTAATTCGACCAGTTGGTACCGAACTGGAACTCCAGGATAATACCTGTAGCCACTCCAATCGCAAAGTTGATACCGAAGATTTTTTGCCAGAACTTGGTAACTTGTTTCCATTTTTCATCTCCCGTCCTCACATACATGGTTTCCATGAGGGCCATAATAAGTGCCAACCCAATAGTGAGCGGGACAAATATCCAGTGATAGCCGGCAGTAAGAGCGAATTGAGCTCTCGACCAATTGACTGTAGACACACTTAATAGATCCATAAATTTTGAATATTTAATCTTAATTATTCCATTGACAGCGTCTTTCCATAGCGTTTACCACGCATTATTTACAACGCCTTTTGTGATTTTTAAATAAATTTCCCCTATTTCCTTTTTTCATGCGGTGGGATATACCAAGACCGCCAGGCAATATGTGAACCTAAGCCTGCCCTATCCCACCTATGGGCGGCAAGAAACCAGGATCGCCCTGAATCCTGATCGACCCGTTCTGCTGCTCAAATTTATCGATATTATCTTTCAATGCCATCAGTAACCTCTTCGCATGTTCAGGCGTGAGTATGATTCTCGATTTGACTTTCGCTTTAGGCACACCCGGGACAATACGGACAAAATCAACAACAAATTCCGACGAGGAATGCGATATAATTGCCAGATTGGAGTAAATCCCCTGTGCAATTTCATCACTTAATTCAATCTGTATTTCGTTGTTCTTATTGAAATTTTCCATTATTTGACTGTGAATTTAATAACTCTGGCACATAATATGACCGTTTGGATACGTAGAAATGCAGTGTATGCCTGATTATCAAACAAACAGTGCTTTTCTTTGAACTATTAAAATAGTTTAAACAAAGAAACTTAATTTTCTCCAATCTACAAAAGAAAAGAAGAAAATTCTTTCCTTTTGTAGATCTATTCACCAACTACTGATTAGCCAAATACCACATTGAAGAATCATCGGGATAATTTCCTATTTTCCGGGCAGAAGATATTCTGTATTCCTTATAATTCCAATGGCGTGTAAGGCAAATCCAGCGAGTCGGCCACATTTTTAAACACCACATCCCCTTTTATAATATTCAATCCGTAGCGTAAATCCTGATATTGCCTGCAAGCCCCTTCCCATCCCATCTCAACAAGCTTTATCACGTAAGGCAGCGTGGCATTGGTAAGTGCGCGTGTGGAGGTAATGGGAACGGCCCCGGGCATATTGGCAACACAATAGTGGACGATGCCATCCACATCAAAAATTGGATCGGCATGTGTGGTAGGATGTGTAGTTTCGAAACATCCGCCCTGGTCTACGGAAACATCTACCATTACCGTGCCTGGCTCCATTTCTTTGAGCATTTCCCGCTTAACCAGGTGCGGAGCCCTGGCACCCACCAATAAGGTGGCACCGATCACCAAGTCGGCGGTTTTGATCGATTCTGCAATAGACATCTCTGTGGAGTAAAGGGTATCTACGTTTGGAGGAAGGATTTCCGACAAATACCGAAGACGGTTCAGGTTAATATCGAGTAGCTTTATATTTGCTCCCAATCCGGCAGCCATCAGGGCGGCATTATGTCCGACCACTCCACCACCGATGATCACTACTTCGGCCGGTTTCACGCCAGGCACACCCCCCAGCAGAATACCCTTGCCACCCTGCGGCTTTTCCAGATATTTGGCACCTTCCTGGACAGATAAACGGCCGGCCACCTCACTCATGGGCGTGAGCAACGGCAGTGACCCGTCTTTGTCATTCATTACCGTTTCATAGGCAATGCAGACAGCTCCGCTCGAAATCATGGCTTCAGTGAGTTTTTTGTCGGATGCAAAGTGAAAATAGGTAAATACCACCTGATCTTTTTTTATCAGATGATATTCGCTTTCTATCGGTTCTTTCACTTTCACGATCACATCCGCAATCCCATACACATCTTCAATACGGTCAAGGATGACAGCTCCGGCTTTTACATAGCTCTCATCCGGCAGGTTACTTTTGATGCCGGCACCTTTCTGCACGTAAACTTTGTGTCCCCGACCGGTAAGTTCCGAAACACCATCAGGCGTCATGGCTATTCTTCCTTCTTTGACTTTAATTTCTTTGGGTATTCCTACGATCATAATAATAAAAAAAATTATAAGTTGTTGTAAAATAATATTAGAATCAGGTGATAAATAATTGCAACGGTATTAATTCTGAGTGATCTGTTATAATATGATAGTTTCATATGACTAAAATTATTTATTTTCAATGGTGTCATATGACAATTGAGCGAAGCGAAATCGCCGACTTCCATTAAAAATCTTAACTGTAGGCAACTCGCTTTTAATCATGATCTTTGGTGAAATCATTTTCATGCTCGTTTCATATGCAAAAATAAAAAGAAAAAATAAATCTACAATCTATTCAAACGGATTTATGAATGGATCGATTTGTCTTTTTTCACGGTTGAATAATCATTTTTAATGACTCTTTCGCATAAAAATTTCTTTCATTACGGATTATATCGTATTTTTGTGACAATATTTCAGATTTTTCAATCTATAATAAATAAAATAAATAATTAGAACAATGGTAAGTTATAAAGAATTGGGTCTTGTAAACTCAAGAGAGCTGTTTAAGAAAGCAGTAGACGGCGGCTATGCTATTCCTGCTTTCAATTTCAACAACATGGAACAACTTCAGGCTATTATTTCGGCCTGTGTTGAAACAAAGTCTCCTGTAATCCTGCAGGTATCGAGCGGCGCACGTAAATACGCCAATCAGACATTATTGCGTTACATGGCTCAGGGGGCCGTACAATATGCAAAAGAACTGGGATATGAAATTCCTATCGTGCTCCATCTCGACCATGGCGACAGCTTTGAGCTTTGCAAGGATTGTATAGAGAGTGGTTTCTCTTCTGTGATGATCGACGGATCACATCTTCCTTATGAAGAAAACATCGCCCTGACAAAGAAAGTGGTTGAGTATGCCCACCAACACGATGTAACCGTGGAAGGAGAACTCGGCGTATTGGCAGGTATTGAAGACGATGTACAGGCAGAACACCATACTTATACCGAACCCGATGAAGTAGTGGATTTTGTGACACGTACCGGTGTTGACTCTTTGGCCATCTCCATAGGTACTTCACACGGTGCTTTCAAGTTCACTCCTGAACAATGCACCCGCAACGAACATGGTGTACTGGTTCCGCCCCCATTGCGTTTCGATATCCTCGAAGAAATTGAAAAACGGATCCCCGGATTCCCCATCGTTCTCCACGGATCTTCTTCCGTTCCCCAGCAATATGTGGAAACTATCAACAAATACGGAGGAAAACTGGACGATTCAATCGGTATCCCGGAAGAACAATTGCGCAAAGCTGCCAAATCGGCTGTTTGCAAGATCAATATCGACTCCGACGGACGTCTGGCCATGACTGCAGCCGTACGTGAAGTGTTTGCTACCAAACCGGCTGAATTTGACCCGCGTAAATACCTCGGCCCGGCACGTGAAGAGTTGAAGAAACTCTATATGCACAAGACTGAAAGTGTATTGGGAAGCGCCGGAAAAGCGTGACCATACAGAGATAACATAATTTGAAAAGAGGGTAAATCCACACCGTGGATTCTACCCTCTTTCACTTTACCACTTAACACCATCCGGGCATCTACCCACTCAGGTACTTTATCACCAAATCTACAAGACTCTTACCATCTTCATTCCAGACCATCCGGGCATCTACCCACTCAGGTACTTTATCACCTTCCCACCTCCAATTACCGACCGGAAAGCGCTGCCACTTTCTCGTTAAAGGCAGTCTCTTTAAGCAGGTCATCCAGGGAGATATGCATCCTGTAACGCCAGTAGTGCTCCGGATTTGCTGGTATATTGATCCGCTCGGTGGCAATATCGGGATTACGCAGTTTTTCATCGATAGACAGCCAGTCCTGCAACGGCAGGATTACCCACATGGCTGACGAACGAAGATGACGTTCAATAATCTGTCGGCAGATAGTAATATTGCACTCAGCCGGAGCAACTCCTTCGTGATGCAATACTTCGTTGTAATAGCGCTGTGTAAGTTCCCGGTTTTCAGTCCACCATAGACGAAGGGGCGACATGTCATGCGTGGAAGTAGTACATACCGACAGATAAGGCAACCGCTGTAGATCGGTGAAAGTGGCGAATGGGTCTTTTGGCATCCGCTCGATCTCCAAACTCAACATCTGCAATTCATGCATCACCGACGGTACACAGTCGGGAACCATACCTAAATCCTCTCCACAGACCATCATCCTGGTGGATGAGATAAGTACCGGTAATTTCTTCATTGCCTCTTCACGCCAGAAATAGTTATGCCGGTGATAATAAAATTCGTCATACAGGCGATTGAACGCCTCCTTTACGTGGGTGTCAAGATAGCGATATGAATGAGTATATTGCACCGTAATACGCGGATGATACCGGTGATGATCCTGCGGATCACGCACGAAGAGCACTTCTGCGCACAAAGACATAAGCCCGTCGCATATCCTCCTGCTCTTTTCATCTTTTTTATTATCAAACAGTTGTTTAACTTTTCTTTGGGTATTGCAGTGTGATTTCAATTTAAACCGCTGCCACCCTGTTATTTCAAGGTATTCCCTCTTCACTTCTTCGGTATGCTCCCCAAAAATATCCGCCAGAAAGTGTTCATGAATAAACGGTTGTACCATCCGTTCCTCATCAAAGGGGATTCCCGCACGATTGATCTCTTCTATCCAAAAAGGCAGGGCAGGCCTAAAGTGCCCAAGCGACCCCTGCACGGCGTCGAGCGGTATTTCCCAGATACGGAAAAAACCCAGGATATGGTCTATCCTGTAGGCATCAAAGTAATCTGCCATCTTGCGGAAGCGGTTTACCCACCAGGCATAACCGTCCTTTTCCATCATCTGCCAGTTATATGTGGGGAAACCCCAGTTCTGGCCGAAGAATGAGAAATCATCGGGTGGAGCACCGCTTTGGGTATCCATATGATAGAGGTCAGGGGCTACCCATGCGTCTATGCTGTTACGGCTGATACCGATGGGGATATCTCCTTTTAGTGCCACTCCCCTTTCATTGGCATATACTTTCACGCCGGAGAATTGCTGATGAAGCAGGTATTGCAGGAAAGCCCAGAATTGTGTCTCCACTCTGGCTTCGGCATCGGTATCGACCATCTCCTTCAATGCCGTACCATTGTAAGAGGCATAGTCCCCCCACTCCCTGAAATCGGCACAGCCATACTTATCACGCAGGAAGCAATAACACATATAGGGGAAAAGCCATGATTCATTCTTTTTATAAAAAGCAATATAACCCTCCGATACAAGAACCTCCTCTCCCTCTTGCTGAAAGAGTTCCCGGCTATAGCGGGTCTTTAGCGACAATACTTTTTCGTAATCCAAGTCGGGCAAGCTGTTCAACTCTTTTGCCTCTTTCAGGAAAGCATTCTGTTTTTTCTTCACTTTCAACGGGTAATCACTGCAGCCAAGATATATGGGATGGAGGGCATAGGCTGAAATGGCACTATAAGGATATGAGTCTCGCCAGGTTTTAGTGGCTGTGGTATCATTCACAGGTAACAACTGGATCAGCTGCTGCCGGGTGAGTGCTGCCCAGTCGACCATCTTGCGCAGATCGGCGAAGTCACCTACACCAAAGCTGTCGCCAGTCCTCAGGGAGAAGACAGGAATAGCCGTACCTGTGCCCCGATAAGTAAATCCCTGATAATGAAAGAGCAACCCCATTTCTACCTGTACAGTGTTTCCCCTATGTGCTGCCGTTGCCGTTAACAGGCGATTTATACCATCTTCCCAGTGTACCGCCTCACCGCTTTTTTTATCTACGATTACAAATTTATATTCACTCTTTGCAGGCAGTTTTTTTGCATCAAGCATTATTTGCCACTCCCCTTCATCGATATAAGAGAGCGGTTTCGCCAACTTCAAATCCCATACACCCAGTTCCTGGCATTCACCTGTGATCATCAATGACTGATCGCCGGAGACATAAGGACAGATCACATTCAACAAGAGAGTATGAGGATAATATTTTGAAGGGAGTGGCTTTCTTTCATGCCTGAAAACAGTATCTGTGAAAACTGTGGAATAAAGATAGGAATGATATGATTTGTTCTTCCAAAGATCATTGATAATGAATTCCCTCCGCCCCTTTGTAATATGGATCTTGCGGTTACTCCCCCATTCACGGCGAATGGTATATCCTCCTTTTCTGATGAAATAGTAGTAGCCGATATCTGTTGCCTCTTCAATATCCACTGCAGCAGACCAGTTGCCTCCATCAGCATCAAGCGTGATCGCCCGGTCTTCATTTAAATCCCCAAGTTCCGGAGTATTCCCGCAAAGACAAACCTGTTCACCCCATGCGGTATGATAATTCATTGTAAATATAAGGTGTGCCATTAGCCAATATCTGTTAACTATTTATGGTTGACAAGCAAAGCTACAATGTTTCATGAAGGAGCCGGATAAAAGCCTGCGCTTTTTATCCGGATTCCCATGCAATCGTTTGCGGGACGGTAAAACGATTCAGAGGAAGAGAAGGATCAGCAATTGGGCCGTGATCACCCTGAGGAACATCGTAAGCGGATAGACAGTTGCATAACTCACCGCAGGCATGTCATTCCCTGCTGTGGCATTTGCATAGGACAATGCCGGAGGGTCAGTCATACTACCTGCAATTAATCCCATCAAGGTGAAATAGTTCAGTTTATAGACCTTTCGGCCGATGGTACCGATGACCAGCAAGGGTACCACGGTAATAATAACCCCATAACCAACCCATTTATACCCTCCATTCACGACTGTTTCGACAAAATTCTCACCGGCACCGAGCCCTACACAGGCAAGGAATAACGCAATGCCTATCTCCCTCAGCATCAGGTTGGCACTCATGGTTGTGTATGTGATGAGTTTGTACTTCGGCCCGAATTTACTAATCAATATAGCCACAATAAGCGGCCCGCCTGCCAGTCCCAGTTTTACCGGCTGGGGAACACCCGGAATCATAAATGGAATACTTCCCAGAAGTACTCCCAATGCAATACCTATAAAAATAGAGATGAGATTGGGTTCCCTGAGACGTTTCAATGAATTACCAAGGAATTTCTCCACATTGGCGATGGATTCTTCCGAGCCCACGACTGTCACGCGGTCGCCCAGTTGCAATTGAAGACGGGAGTCGGCAATCAGGTCAACCCCGGCACGGTTCACCCGGGTGATATTGATGCCGAACAGATTCCGCAATTTCAGGCTGCCTATGGAACGTCCGTTGATCGCAGGTTTAGTAATCGATATCCGGCGTGAAACCAGTTGTGAATCCAGTTTATTCCACTCACTTCTGTCCATGTCGATACGTTGTCCGATAAACGCTTCAATCACATCTATATTCTTCAGGTTGGAAACAACCAGTATTTTGTCGTTCTCTTCGAGTATGGTCTTTGTTTGAGGGACATCCAACACGCCGGTTTTTGCATATAATACCCTTGATATGACGAATTCCTTGTCAATTAACCGTTTCACTTCACGGATATTTTTCCCGAAGATAGAGGGATTCATTACCTGCAGGGAGTACATATGCGCTTCCGTCATCTTGGAAGCATCATTACCATCCAAAGTACTGTTCTCTTTGGCAAAATTCACCTTGAAGATATGTCTGAAAAGAACGATACTCAAAATGATCCCCACCACTCCCAACGGATAAGCAACCGCATAGGCTGTAGCGATAGTAGGATCGGTAGTTCCCATTACATCGGTATAGGTCTGCTGTGCTGCTCCGAGTCCCGGTGTATTGGTAACAGCTCCCGACAATATGCCTACCATGGTAGCAATAGGCAATCCGGTTACCAGATGTATAATATAGGTGATCAATACGCCCAGCAGCACTACGCCGGATGCCAGTATATTAAGAGTGATGCCTCCCTGTTTGAATGAGGAAAAGAAGCTGGGGCCGACCTGCATCCCGATAGAATATATAAACAGGATCAATCCGAATTCTTTCAGGAAATGGAGTATATTTTCATCGACCTGCAGGCCTATATGCCCGAGAAAGATACCGAAAAAGAGTATCCAGGTCGTTCCGAGAGAAATTCCAAAGATCTTTACCTTACCCAATAGCAATCCTATCGAGATTACCAAAGCCATCACAAGTATTGAATGTGCTATACTCGTTCCGGTAATTAATTCTATCAACCACTCCATATCTTAATAACCCAATCTAATAACCTAAAACAGATAAATTTATCGGTCCTTCTGAAAATCGGCACAAAGGTAGTGCTTATTTTATTGATAACAAAATGCAACAGCCACCCATTGATCTATTTCGGAAAAGTGTCCGTAAGTTAATCCCCGGCCTTCGGCAGCAGCACGTATGGCAGGAATATCTTCCTTATAAAAACCGCTCATCACAAGCATTCCGTTTCTATTCAAAACCTGCCTGTATGCCGCTATATCCTGCAGGAGAATATTCCGGTTAATATTGGCCAGTATCACATCATATGTTTCATCGCCGAGCAATTCCGCCCCGCCCTGAAACAAGCGGATATTGTCGATACCATTCAGCCGCGCGTTCTCCATCGCATTATGATATGCCCATTCATCTATATCGATGGCGGTTATAGGGGAAGCGCCCCTCATGGATGCCAGGATAGCCAGGACAGCGGTACCGCACCCCATATCGAGAAGGGACTTGCCTTGCAGTTCCATTTCCAACAACTCCCTCATCATCAATTCCGTGGTCTGGTGATGCCCTGTGCCGAACGACATTTTGGGATCAATCAATATACTGTATTTGAACTCACCGCCTATCTTATGAAATGAACTGTGTATACACAGCATATCATCAATAACCACCGGCTGGAAGTAGTTTTTCTCCCACTCTTCGTTCCAGTTCTTATCTTCCATTTCAAGGCAGGAATAAGTGATCTCCGCTTCCAGCGGAAATTCAGAAAGAAGTAGGTCCACTTTACCAAGCGATAAACCGGATAAAGGAATATATGCATCCAACCCCGTTTCTGTCCGGACAAACGACTCGAACCCTATTTCTCCCAACTGGGCCGAGAGGACATCTGTTAACACCTCCGTATTGGGTTCACAACTGAATTGTACCTGTATATACTGCATGATGATTATTAAAATAAGGGACAAAGGTAATTCAAGTTTGTGTTGAGACCAAAAAATGTAAAAATCATTTTATTTTAGGGAGCCATTTGTTTATTTGTGTTACAAATGAAGTGGATTTTGCCAATAAGAACCGGAACTTATCTTTTTTTGTCCTATTTTTATCCACGCAAAAAATTTAGTCGTTCTTTCGTGATAACATAATCCGGACATACCCGTCTTCTATAATATCGCTTAGTGGGAACGATTATTAAACTCAGACTACACGATAATGAAAAGGACTATATTATTGATTACTATATTGGTTGCCGCCGCCCCGTTGTTTCTTTCATACGGGCAGAATGCCAAAGCGGAGGAATTGATCCACGAAGGAGTTGAACTGCATGATGAAGGTAAATTCAAAGAAGCTATCGATAAATATAATGAGGCGCTTACGCTCGATCCCAAATCAGTACAGGCAATTTACGAGTTATCACTATCCTATCTGGCATTACAGGATTATCAAAATGCATCAAAATACAGTACCCAGGTAGTCAATTCCGGCAACAAACAATTATCCCCGGGTGCCTATGCGGTAAAAAGCGAGGCGCTGGCGGGAATGGACAAGGTAGATGAAGCCATAGCATTGCTTCAGGAAGGCCTGATAAAAAATGGGGATGGATTCGTGCTGCATTATAACTTAGCGCTGAATTATTATAAAAAAGGAGATAACGACAAAACATTGGAACATGTAAAAAGATCTATTGACCTGGATAAATCCCATAGCGGTGCCTTTTTACTGAATGCGTATGCACTTAACGATAGCGGATTATGGGTACAAAGCATATTATCATTCCAGATGTTTCTCCTGTTAGAACCGGACAGTAAACGGTCGAAGGGCGCCTTCGAGGAAATGTTGAACATCATGCGTATCAAAACGGATGAAGCGCCCGTACAAAGGTCATTCATCCAGCAACAGATGATGCGCAACAAACCCGACACCATAGCTCAGGCCGATAAAATTCCGCCTTTAAGCATTGAAGAAGGGTTGAACCGCAATTTCGTATACCATGCTATTACCTCCACACTCGATTCCCTGAAAAACTCATCTGAAGAAAAAGATGACTTCATCCTTTTCAAAACTGTCAACAAAGAGATTATGAATGTACTCACCCGGGAGAGCAAAGGTGCTAAAGAAGGCGTTTTCTGGACTTTTTATATTCCCTTCTTTTCCCATATTGCAGACTCTGAATATTACGACACTTTCTGCCGTTATATAAGTGTATCCTATTTTCCTGAATCTTTGGAATGGTGGCAACAGAATCCCGGAGAAGCGATCGATTTTGTAATATGGTTTGAAAAAGGAGACGAGGAGTAATGGAAAAGTTAATAAAAATCGTTTACCTTTGCATTGAATTCCATATAAAAAGGAAATGAATAACGAGGAACAGTTACTGGAAGAATTACGAGATCCACGGACAAGCCGGAAAGGATTTGCCAGGCTTGTATCCGAATACAGTGAAAGACTCTATTGGCAGGTACGGAAAATGGTGATTTCACATGATGATGCCAACGACATTTTACAGGATGTATTCGTCAAAGCCTGGATGAATCTCGAAAACTTCAGGGGTGAAGCCAAGCTCACTACCTGGCTCTACCGTATTGCCATCAACGAAAGCATCACCTTCCTCAACAAGAAACGTAGTCAAAACCATGTCGCTTTGGATGACGACAATTCATTCCTGCTCAACACATTGGAAAGCGACTCCTATTTCGACGGCGACGAAGCACAAAAACTTCTTCAGAAAGCCATTCTTACCCTTCCGGAAAAGCAGCGTCTGGTCTTTCATATGAAATATTCCGAAGAGATGAAATATGAAGATATTTCCGATATATTGGGAACGTCGGTGGGAGCGCTCAAAGCCTCTTACCATCATGCGGTAAAAAAAATTGAAAAATTTTTAAGTGAACCCCATTAAACTTTTATCGATTCATTAAGTCTATTCAACAGAGCAGCGCAAAAATAAGAGGTATGGATACAAAAATTAACAAATTAAAAGAAATAGACAAGACTAAAAATCCTTTTAAAGTTCCCGAAAATTATTTCGCGCAATTCAATGAAGAAATAATGAATCGCCTGCCGGAAAAGGAGATTATAGTTCCAGAGCCGGTTCCAATGTGGGACAGAGCCAAGCCATGGGTCTATCTGGCTGCCATGTTCGTCGGGCTTTACATCACCATTAATTTTTTGGTAAAAACTCCCGGAAACGGCAGTACAACCGGGGATCAGCTTGCTAATCAACAGATGCTCTCCACCTCATCCGGTAATGCGGAAAGCTATTGGTCTACCGTACAGATAACCGAAGAGGAATTCTATCAATATCTCGAAGAGCAGTTGATTGATGACAGCTATTTCGATTACATGTATCATCAGTATTATTTGAACTGAACTATCATACATCATTTAAAAACAAATTTTGTAATGAGAAGAAGTATTTTTTTGCTTTTGTGTGCAATTATACTGCCTGCCAACTTTTTAATTCTCTCTGCCCAGACTTCACAGGACAGGAAAATGAATATGGCAGATTATGAGAAAAGGAAAAAGGAGTATGTGACGAAAGAGGCAGGTCTTACGCAGGAGGAAGCGGGTAAATATTTTCCCCTTAGTAATGAATTGACGCAAAAGAAGTTTAGGCTGCACAGAAACCATCGTGATAAGGTACAGCGGATCAAGGATAACAGTAATATATCCGATGAAGAGTACAAAAGAATGCTCGAAGACGATGTAGATGTCAAACTCAAAGAGGCGGAACTCGACAAGGAGTACTCTGTCAAATTCGAGAAAGTGCTCTCACCCGAGAAGTTATACAAAGCCCAGCAAGCAGAAAGAGATTTTATCCAGCGTGAAGTAACGAATTTCAGGAATGAGGGGAGAAGCAACCGGAGACGGTAAGACAACCAAACCTGTGAACGTTCCGCTCTACCCTGCCGATAAACAGTAATATACAATATTATTTGAAAGTAAACCCCGAAAAATTTTCGGGGTTTACTCTTATGTACAGTCCGGCATCAGTATTTGGCTAATAACAATTAAAAAATCTTCATGTATTACGGAAATCTTATTACAGGACAAAATCCATTCAGCTCAAAAGAAATAGCGAAAGCAGTAATGCAACAACTGAAAAAATAGAGAAGCTGCACATAGAGCGGTTTTACGTCATACAACAGCAACCGTCATTCCTTTTATTATGATATCCAATTCTTTAAAGTATTCACTACCGGAAGAGAATAAAACTATCATGGCCAGTAAATACCAGCTTTATCTACCCACAGAGAAACAATTATTGACAGAATTAAAACGGGAGATAAATGAGTTAGAATAAAAAAATTGGAAGTAATGCCCTCGGCTTGTACGAGTCAAATGGAGTATCCCCCATATGAAAGTATAGATAGGGATTTTAGTATTTGATAAAAACAAAATACCCAACTCTACATTACTGGGTGTAGAATTGGGTGTAAATAAAATAACCTATTAATTACCAGTGGTATTTGTGGAGCTGGAGGGAGTCGAACCCTCGTCCAAACGAGGAAGCAATCTGCTTTCTACATGCTTAGCTTCATTTTGATTGTCGGGAAGGAGCGCGACTGAAGCCACCATACTCCATCCTTATCTTCTTAATTTCGGAAAGGCGCCGAAGCCTCGCCTATCCTATCTCCGATTTACCTGCACCACCTGGTCGGAACGCTTCGAAGCCACAGCTTCCGGGTGATGTCTTGTTCTGCCACCTGGTGGCGGAATTAAGCGATTGATCTACTATACTTCGATCACGCAGCAAGAGCGTAATTGTTATTGCCAGTTAATTGTTTGACGTTTGAGATTAAAGTGCAAACCGACAACGCACTGCATGCTTACAAACCTCTTCTACCCGCTGTCAAAACCGGTCAACCCCATATTTCACGTATCACATTGATACTTAAAAAGAAACGGGATATCATTGAACAGATGAATAACACATCAGTAACAAAAATATTTTTCAACAATATTTTTTCGCTTCTTTGGTACAAAGATAGCAATTTTCAATGAAATAAACAGGAATACTGCCTCTCGAATCTTGAATTTGAATTGAAAATCGACGTAGTAAATTGAAAATCAGTGCAACTAAATTTGAAATCTTCTTCACGGAAGCCCGTCAAAATCTATTTCCGGCGGTTGATTACCAGCCGTTTTATGGAATCTGGATTGAAATTCGGTAGAGTCATGGAAAAATCCACAGTTTTTCAGGAAAAACCGGTTCGATTGTGGATCATACCCTCCCTGATAATCGATACGGGCACCTGCTTTCGCAGTCGCATCGTAGGTGAATGATGCTTCCGTTCCCGGGATCCATTCCCCGGATTTGGTGCGAAACCATTGATTCCCGAAATAAACCATTCGCGTCAGATACCCTTGCCCGGGAATAAAATTCTCAAGGAAAGAATGTGCCCGCTTATAATAAGTATCGGTCTTCGGGCGCAGGAACGATGCAATAAGCCGCCACCGGTTTTCTTCGGATGCGAAAAACCATGAAGTATAGATAGTGTTTCCTTTATGATCAGGCACTACACGGGTTAGGAAACGGTATGTGTTTTCAGCCTTCCACGGATAGCGTAAAAAACTCTGACCTCCCGCACCTTCATTACCGAATTCACCGGTATAGACTCCCTCCCCTTTTTTAAGCATTACAATCTTCATACTGTCCGGGATCAGTTTCGGATCTTCCGTTTCAAACGGGCTCCACACAGAAAAGAGGACTCTTCGTTCGTTCTCCGAATTGCATTGTATCCCGAAATATCCTTCCCCAAAACCGTTTGCCATATAGTAACTCCCGATTACATCATTGTGCTGCGGTACCATTATTTCATTATAAAACCATTCAATGGTATCTTCCGGCATGGTGTAAGAAAGATGTACAGAGGGTCCTCTCCGCCCCCAATAGTCGGCAAAATCATCAACATAAACCATTTTGTCATCATCATTCTCAATAGTTAGCGATCCAATTACCCCAAAATCCTCTCCCGTTTTAGAGATACCCTGTAACGTTATTGCGACATACCCCGGTTCGACGATACGGAAAGGCTTCAACTCTACGCTAAACTCTCCGGCATTTAGTTGAATGTTTTGGTTTTTTTGATGAACGCCCTGATGTTCTATCCCCACTTTTATCCGTGATTTTCCTTCGTCGAGGGTACCATTAAGAGTTACCCGTACAGTCTGCGGTCTGGAGAAATAGACATATGTTTTCACCTCACTTTTCGGATCCGTCCATTTTTCCAACCCGTGACGGCCGATTTTTGCACCGGCACCATGTGCCGTGACATACGCATTTCCACTCAGTCGTACTTCTTTTTTACTTACGCTTTGTGCCGATAATTGAGATACAAATATCAGAATGCAAAGTAAAAAGGGTAATTTGGTTTTCATTTTTATATGTTAATTGGGCAATTAGCTTTTAAAATTTCCATTCTTGACGGAAATCAGCAACAAAGCGTATTAAAACTCCCACAAAAATACATTAATTACTTTTAGAAACCCTCAAAATAACCTACTTTTGTATTCCGATTTATTGAATCCAACACAACATGAACAAAATCGTTTCGAAAGAGTATTTATCCGACAGAGTGGTAAAGTTTGAGGTGGAAGCTCCACTTATCGCCAAAAGCCGCAGAGCAGGGCACTTCGTAATCGTACGCGTGGGAAAGAAAGGGGAACGTGTGCCTTACACCATTGCTGATGCTGATTTGAAAAAAGGGACAATCACCTTGGTCATTCAAAAGGTAGGGAAATCATCACAAAAAGTATGTGAACTCAACACAGGAGATTATATCACCGATATAGTAGGCCCATTGGGAAAGGCTACCCACATAGAGAACTTCGGAACGGTCGTATGTGCGGGAGGAGGTGTGGGTATCGCACCGATGCTGCCCATCATGAAAGCCATGAAAGAAACGGGAAACAAAGTGATTTCGGTACTCGGGGCGAGGACAAAGGAACTAATCATCCTCGAAGAGCAGGTACGAGAGCATTCCGACGAAGTGATAATCATGACCGACGACGGGTCTTATGGCGAGAAGGGATTGATTACCAACGGCGTGGAGAAAGTAATACTGCGAGAGAAAGTAGATATGTGCGTCACCATTGGCCCTGCTATCATGATGAAATTTGTGTCAGAATTGACAAAAAAGTATGATGTACCTACCGTAGCATCACTTAATACTATTATGGTTGACGGTACCGGGATGTGTGGAGCATGCCGTGTCACAGTAGGCGGACAGACCCGGTTTGTGTGTGTGGACGGGCCTGAATTCGATGCCCATCAGGTGGATTTCAACGAAATGCTGATGCGGTTAAAGGCGTATGACAGGTGAAAAGTTAAAAGTGGAGAGTGGAGAAGATTGATTTTTTGATGTACAGATTTGATGATTCAACGATTTTGAATTTTGAATCTTGAATCTTGAATTTTTGAATAACAAAATATATGAGTGAATATCTGAAAGCCGAACGGGCACAGGAGTGGCGGGAGGCATTGCGCAAATCGATAAAAAACAAAGATCGTATTGCCATACCACGGGTAAAGATGCCTGAAGTAGATCCTGCCGTGCGTAGTCGTACATACGACGAAGTAAACCTCGGGTTGACGCCAGAGTTGGCCGCCAATGAATCACATCGTTGCCTCGACTGCGTGGATCCTACCTGCATCACCGGTTGTCCCGTAGAGATCAATATCCCCAAGTTCATCAAGAATATCGAGCGGGGTGAATTCTTAGAGGCAGCCAAAACATTGAAGGAAACCAGTGCCCTGCCGGCAGTCTGTGGCCGTGTATGCCCACAGGAGCGGCAGTGCGAAAGCCAGTGTTTCTATACGTTGAAGCTGAAGAAAGAACCCGTAGCCATAGGCCATCTGGAACGATTTGCAGCCGATTACGAACGTATGAGCGGTAATATCTCCATACCGGAGACTGCTCCAACTAACGGCATCAAGATCGCCGTAGTGGGATCCGGCCCTGCAGGATTAGCTTTTGCAGGTGACATGGTGAAGCTGGGATACGACGTCACCGTATTTGAAGCCCTCCATGAGCTAGGAGGTGTACTTCGTTACGGCATTCCCGAGTTTCGTCTGCCTAATGAGATAGTGGATATCGAAATCGATGGCCTGAAAAAGATGGGGGTGAAGTTCGTAACCAACTGTATTGTAGGCAAAACTATCTCGCAAGAAGATCTCAAAGCCGAAGGATTCAAAGGTATTTTCGTAGGTAGCGGTGCCGGGTTGCCCAACTTTATGAATATTCCCGGTGAAAACCTGATTGGTATTATGTCCTGCAATGAGTATCTTACCCGTGTAAATCTTATGCAGGCAGCCGATCCCGATAGCGATACCCCGGTATATAAGGGAAAAAAAGTAGCAGTAGTCGGTGGCGGCAATACCGCCATGGATGCCGTCCGTACTGCACGACGACTTGGAGCTGAGAGAGCAATGATTGTCTATCGTCGCTCCGAAGAAGAGATGCCTGCCCGTGTGGAAGAGATCAAGCATGCCAAAGAGGAAGGAATTGAATTCTATACATTACATAACCCTATTCGTTACGAGGGGGATGAACAGGGACACGTACAGAGGATGTTGTTACAACGGATGGAATTAGGTGCGCCCGACCAGTCCGGACGTCGCCGTCCCGTAGCGATTGAAGGTGACACCACCTGGCTGGAAGTTGATGAGGTGATTGTGAGTGTGGGGGTTTCTCCCAATCCTTTGATCCCGCAAAGCTTCGATGGGATGGAAGTCACTTCCTGGGGCACCATCGTTGTCAACAGCGACACAATGCAGACTGCCGACGAGATGATCTTTGCCGGCGGTGACATCGTGCGCGGAGGAGCGACTGTTATTCTCGCCATGGGTGACGGGAGAAAGGCTGCCAAGGCAATGCATCAATACTTGAAAGGTGACCAGGTGGAAAAGTGATTAGTTAATTCTGTCTGGATTTGACTACGTCGATTTTCAATTCAGATTCAAGAGTCAAAATTCTCCACTTTTAGTTTTTAGTTATTAGTTATGAAAATACTTGCGGATGCACATATACCCTACTTGAAAGGGGTTGCCGAACAGTTCGGCGAAGTGGAATACCTTCCGGGAAATCAATTCACCCGGGAGGCTATAAAGGAAAAAGATGCGCTTATTGTGCGTACTGTCACCCATTTCGGAGAAGAGATCCTTACGGGAACCAATGTAAAGCTGATCTGTTCTGCCACTATCGGCTTTGACCATATCGACACGGCATGGTGTGACGCCCACGGAGTTGCCTGGCGTACCGCACCCGGCTGTAACGCTGCTTCGGTTGAGCAATATGTGACCGCTTCCCTGTTATATCTGGCCGATAAATATCAATTGGATCTGACAAAAAAAACTATTGGAATAGTAGGTGTAGGGAATGTAGGAAGCAAGGTCGATGCTGCCTGCAATAAACTCGGGATGCGGGTGTTGCTGAACGACCCACCACGTGAAGAGAATGAAGGTCCGGGGCTTTTCACGGATATAGAAACCATCCAACGGGAAGCAGATTTCATTACCTTCCACACGCCATTGACAAAGACCGGAAAACATAAAACCTTTCATTTGGCAGATGACCGTTTCCTGTCATCAGCCACAAAAAGACCTTTTATTATCAATGCAGCCCGGGGAGGGGTAGCAGATAATCAGGCCCTAAAGAGAGCAATTCATAATGGAAATATTGCCGGAGTGGTAATCGACTGTTGGGAAAATGAGCCGGAGATAGACAGGGAATTACTTCAACTGGCAGATATCGCTACACCTCATATTGCAGGTTATAGTGCCGACGGCAAGTGGACAGCCACAAAGATGAGCCTTGAAAATCTCAATAAATTCTTCAACTTAAGCGCAGAAAATATACACTATCAGGAGATACCATCTCCCTTAAACCCTATCATCAACCTGCAGGGCATTGATTCAGGGCATCAGCTCCAACATGCGGTTTGGCACACTTATAATCCGATGAAAGAAACAACCGCACTGAAATCCTCTCCCGAGAAATTTTACTGGTTTCGCTCCAATTATCCTTTACGGAGGGAATATCGAGCATACACGGTTTTTCATGCGGATGATAAGATTTTACAAATTCTACTCAGCCTGGGATTCAATGAGAAGTAAATATGAAGCGGATTTTTACTTAGGCCGACAATCCGATAACTAACAGAATATGGAGGGTAAAGGACCGGTTTACTCAAAAAAAAACCTGATGCAAATGCACCAGGTCTTTTTCCCTTAATGTATGTTTAATTTATTCAGGTTTTTCCTCTGCAACTTCTTCAGAAGCTTCGGCTTTCGGTTCTTCCTTTACTTCAGCAACTGCTTCCTCTTTAGCAGGAGTTTCTTCGGTTGCGGCGGGAGTTTCAGCAGGAACTTCTTCCTTCACAGGCGCTTCCTCCACTTCTGCAGGGACTTCTTCAACCTTTGCCTCAACAATTTCTTCAACTGCTGATTCAGCCGGTTCTGCAACTTCAACTGTTTCTTCAGCAGCAGGAACTTCCTCTTCTACGGGAGCAGGAGCGTTAGCAGCTTCTTCTTCGGCTTTTTTCTTAGCCAAAACTTCCGCCCTGGTCTTGTTAACCTCTTTTTCGGCATCCAGACGAGCTTTTTCTTCAGCACGCTTTTGCTCATCATCTTTATCTTTGATCTTCTGAGTGAGTTGCGATTTCGAATTTTTCCATGCTTCGAATCTTTTTTCAGCTTCCGCCTCATCAAAAGCGCCCTTTTTCACACCTCCAAGAAGATGTTTTTTCAATAATACACCCTCTTCCGATAAGATATTACGTACCGTGTCGGTGGGTTGTGCCCCAGTCTGCAGCCAATACAAAGCTCTTTCGAAATCTAAAGTGATCGTAGCAGGATGTGTGTTCGGATTGTATGAACCTATCCTCTCAATGTACTTTCCATCTCGTGGTGCTCTGCTATCTGCAACAATAATCTGATAGAAGGGATAATTTTTACGTCCTCTTCTCTGTAAACGAAGTTTTGTTGCCATTTAGTAGTTTCTTTTAAAATTGATTTTTTGCATTTGCGGGTGCAAAGATAACGATTAATTTCTTATCCTCAAAATAGATTTCCTCCTGTTTCGCACAGAGATATAAAAAAACAATAATTACATTAAATTACACAAAACAACATCTACATTAAAGCTTATTTCAAATAATATTTTAGAAATTTTAAATATTAATATATTTATTTTCTCACTAATTTAATTATTATGAAAATAAGAATTATTTATTTGGAACTTTTTACAAAATTTCCTATATTTGACAGCATATATGTATGTTGTGTATTTGTTTGACAAGACCAAAAAACAATTAACTAAACAACCAAAATATGTCTGTCACCTGCTATATAAAAGCAATAGGAATTCCTCTTCTGTGGTTCTTTTTGTTGTTTTTTTTCCAGTCTTGTCTCCGGCAATCAAAGACCCAATACCCGGTTCGATTGGAAAAGATGATAGACCTTTTTTTCATCGAGAATCAGAATGACAGCCTGTTACACTTAGAAGACCAGGATCTGGAATACCTGTCGGAAAATATCCGGCATGTGAGCGATATTTTCAAAGCTGGAGCGCTCAGTGAATCCGGAAGAGCCGACAGCGCCGAAATTATATTGCAGGGTATCCGCCCTGAAGAGTTACAGGGCCGTGACCTCTACTACTATAATGGTATCATGGCATTAACCCAATTCCGCCTGAATCAGCTTCAGGAATCTTTTCAGACAGCCTCTGCATTTGTGGGAAGTAAAGTGTACGATATAAGATGCCATGCCCTGATTGAACGTGTGATGGCAAGGATCATGTACTATTACGAAAATTATGAGCATGCCATCGGTTTACTTCACCAATCGGAAGAACATTACCGTGAGGCCGGATTAGAGAAGAGTGCGGCTGTGAACCAAAAGTTCCTGGCAAGCTTTTATGCAGAATTGGGCTCATTCGATGAAGCCACAAAAAAAATCAAAGAGGCAGAAACAACGTTGAAGAAGTACGATGATAACGAAGAGCTCTACTACCTCTATATTGTGGGGATTAAAACCTATCTGAATCTACAGCGGACAGACAGTGCGCAATACTACGCAAAACTGGCCATGGAGACCGCAGACTTTACCCATGACCAGCAAAAGCAGGCCTCCATCTATAATTATTTGGGAACGATTGAGAGTTTGCAGGAAAATTATCTTATGGCCATCAGATCATTTGAAAAAGTGATCCGGATAGATGATAATTTCTTCGGATCCGAAAGACAAAAATCGATAGCCCTCATTGGCCTGGCTTCTGTTTACAATAAGCTCAACAGGTACGAAGAAGCAAAAAAATATGCCATGCAGGCAATTGAGACCATCAAAGATGACAGATGGGAAAATTTACAGCATGATGCCTACAGCGAATTATCGACTGCTTTTCTGCCAACCGATCAGGTGAAAGCGCAGGTTTTTCTTGATTCAGCCCAAGTCAGCGGGAATAAATACCACCAATTATCGGCAAAAGGAATTGTAGACTTCACGGAAAAACAAATAGAACTGGACAAGGCCGCCCGTGAAATAAATCAACTGCAGAGGGTCAAAAGAAAAAACCGGATCATATTTCATACTGTTCTCGTTTTCCTGATAGTAGTCAATATCACATTTATCCTGATCAGCAATATGAGAAAAAGGGTAAAAAACAAAAAACCGCACTACTCCCTCGAATCAAAAGAGTCTTTCCTCTTCAATGATTTTAAAGCCTGGTTAGAAGACGGTAAAAGATATCTGCAACCCGATCTCGATTTAAGCAGGGTTGCTTCGGAGATGGGTACGAACCGCAGCTATCTCTCTAAAGCTATCAACTCACAAGGTTTAAGATTCACGGAAATTATCAACAAGTATCGGATTCAAGAAGCAATAAGTATTTTCGAAAATAAAAATGACCATAGGAATAATCATCCCATAAACGAATTAGCGCTCTCAGTTGGTTTTAATACTAAATCCGTATTTTTTAATTCCTTTCGGAAGGAAATAGGAATGACACCCCGTCAATTCAAAGAAAAAATCCAGCACACAAAGATCCCCGATAATGAAAATATCCAAAAAGATGAATCAGAGACGACATAAATATCATGCCAGCGAATTTTGAATACTTTAAACTTGCAAGACTATGATCGATAATTTTCACATTTTCTTCGCTACCGGGGGTTTTTGGACCACACTAGTACTCTCTTTGGTATTTACCTTCAGCGCAACGCCACATAGCAAGTTCTTGCATAATTACAACAAAGCTAGATATATTATGGCTTTTATCTATTTACTATTCACGGCTTTCAGCTTGTTTATAATAACCGGTAAATTACAAAAGCTGGATCTTCTTTCTCTCAAGATATTCGTCCTCATTTTTTTCTCTTTCCAACTGTTTCTCTTCACACATGTAAGTCTAACCCTGATCAATTATAGGTATTTATCATTCAAATTATTGATGTACCAGCTGATTCCGGTATTTATCCTGGGTCTCCTCAGTATATTATCGAATCTTTTAAATTGGGAAGAAAAAATTGTCAATATAATCTTTTACAGTCTGTTATTATTCTTTGTAATTTCCCTCCTCATCATTACTCAATTATTCTTTAACCACTACGGGAAATACCGGAAAAGAGTGGACAATTATTTTACCGGAATTGGAACCGACAGCCTGAAATGGATACAAACCTCCCATCTGTTCATACTAATTTCCGGCATAACTGTTATAATTGCCATCTTTACCACACTGAAAATTATAATACCGTTTTACATATTTGCCATTCTCTTTTATATTGGTTATGCCGTTCACTTTCTCAATTACAAAAATATTTTTAATATTATGGTACCAGTACTGAGGGAAGAGGAGGAAAAACCGATAAAGTCATCTGAGATCACATTCTCCCAGATAGGAAAAGCAGTAGGAAAATGGGAACAACAAAAGCTATTCACAAATCCGAAAATTACCATTACTAAGGTAGCGGCACAGGTCTCCACCAACAGGTCATATCTGTCGCAATACATCAACAGGTCAAAACAAAAAACTTTCAATGAATGGATCAACGAGTTACGTATTGAGGAGGCAAAAAAATTGATGGCAAACAATAAAAATATGACTATTGAAGAGGTAAGCGAAAAGGTGGGGTATACTGACAAAAGTTATTTTAGTAAATGCTTTGCAAGATATATAGGAATAACAGCTTCACAATGGAAAGAAAAACACCTGTGATTAACCCGATTATCTAAATGAAGGGCGATTGTCTGTTTTTATCAAAAAAAATAGGAAATCGTCTATTTTTTAATTGTGGTAAAATCAGCAATAAAGTTTTGCTGTCTTTACCACCTATTAAGAGCTCTCTTTTTTTACTTTAGCAGACAATTTTATTGCGTATTTCAGATAGACATTAAAATATATAATTGTCTATATATTTTTTTGCCATATATGTCTGTTTTATATAAGAATGCTGTCTTTTTTTAAATATATGGTATTGAAAAATATTAAATAACCGAAGAACTCTTCACATATGCTTATGCAACAGAAAAAACAGATCATGGATTTGAACTCACAAAAATGGTTTATTTTTGTGTCCTGTCTTATTTTACTTGCATGTAGCCCGGGAAATAAGAACAATATGGGATCAACCCCAGATAACTCTTTCGTAGATAAAAATCATAATTCGATAGACTCATTACTAAACAGGATTTCAAACGATACCATTGCCCTTTTTAATTACCTTTCGTTGGCACAGTCCACCCGGGACTGTTATGCCGAGATGAAAACCTATCGTCAACTGGGCTTATATTATCTGAATAGCTATACTTATTTAAAAGCGATACAATACCATATATATTACTTGAACACGGCAGAAGAGTACAGCGACCCAATCCGGGAAATAGAGGCGCTAAACACACTGGCTTATGATTATAAAGCTATTTGCATGTTGGGTGAATCGTCTGAATATTATTTTAAGGCGCTATCGCTACTAAATAAATTACCAAAAAACAACAATAAAGAAATTCTATCGGAAAAAGCAAAAACACTAAACGGATTGGGAAATATTTATTTAAGAATCAATCAACCGGATGATGCCTTATTGTTTTTACAAAAATCGCTACAAATAGAGAGACAAAACAATAGCATTTTGGGACAAGCAAAGAATCTGGCAGACATCGGCTCATCTTTCGAAAGCAGGATGGAGTATGATTCAGCATACCAATATTTCGACCGGGCGCTGAAACTGTATATTGAAACCAATTCCGTATCGGGGATGTCTTCCTGCTTTGAACGTATCGGTAACCTGTATATGCTGCAAGGTAAATACGAAAGTGCTTCGGTATATATCGAAAGCGCATATAATTCTCTCCGACACACATCGGACAAATTAAACTGGCTGAACAGTTGCATTTCATTCGGAAATATTTGCATCCGAAAAGGAGACTACCTGAAAGCCGAAACCTTTCTACATAAAGGATTAAAAATATCGGATGAACTTAAATTACCTAATTATCTGGAAAAAGCCTCCATGCTCCTATCAGAATTATACAAGCAACAGGGTAATAACGCTGCAGCCCTCGAAGCTTACGAGAAGGGCGTTTCCTATGCAAAAGCATTCCGAAGTGGACGGGACATCAACCGGATCATGACACACAGACTGGCTTATGAAAAAAAATCAAATGAGACAGAGGAAATATTATTGGCAACACAACTTGAAAATATTGGGAAAAATAAAACAAAAGCTACACACCTTACTCTATCGATTTTTATTGCTTTAACCGGTTTCATCATCATTCTAGTCCAATTGTTCCAAATAAAGAAACAAAAGGTTGAGGCTTATCCTTGCCAGGAAAAGATAAAATCGGATTTTTACGCTAATATTGCACACAAGTTAAAAACACCTGTCACCATTATTACCGGATTAACCCAGAGACTTATAAATAATCTGGATACAAATGATCTTCACAAAAATTCAATAAACCTGGATATACTCGTCCGTCAGTCACAGGATCTCCTTTCATTGATAGACAGCATGTTACCTGAAACAAACATGCAGAAACGGATAAAATCCGACATAACAACATGCGAAAACGGATATTCTCTAACCACACACAATACCATTACTTACAGTAAGGAACCCGAAAATAATATTGAAAAGTGCTGCATTTCAAAAGAAAACCCGACGGTACTCATAGTGGAAAATGACAAAGATATGACTTCTTACCTCTTTTCTATCCTGCAGGAAAACTACTGTATCGTTACAGTAGACAACGGAAGGGGAGCCGCTCAAAAAGCAGCTGAAACCATGCCCAATATTATTATTTCAAACATCACGATGCCCGGTATGAACGGCTATGATTTATGTAGAGAGATTAAAAATTCGGATACCATCGCACACATACCGGTTATCCTACTCTCTGCTTGCGATTCTAAAGAAGATCGTATAAAAGGATTCCGGTGCGGAGCTGATGCATTTCTGTCCAAGCCGGTCTTTGAAGAGGAGTTGTTGGCGGTGATCAATCAACTACTGGATGCACGGAAGTTGATGTGGAGTAAATACGCGCTCACCGCGATAAACACAGGAAAAGGCATAGAACACAACATCGTAAAAAAGAATACTGCTGTAGAGTTCCTCAAACAAATTACCAACTTGATCTATAAAGAAATTGACAATACGCAAAATATCATTGAAATAATATCCGATAAAATCTGCCTGAGCTCTTCTCAATTGAACCGTAAGATAAAAGCGGCTACCGGGATGACAACCTCCAACTACATTTTGAAAGTAAGATTGAATAAAGCCGCACAACTCCTCTCCAGATCCCAGAAACCAATTGGTGAAATTGCCATGAACTGCGGTTTTAATGATTTCGCTTACTTCTCCCGATCGTTCAAAAAAGAGTTTGGAATGACGCCCACCTCTTTCCAACGTCTTCCCCACTCTATAAATTAGTCCGGAAATGTCTATGTCACAAGGAAATACTTTATAGTGACCACGACAGTCCTATCTCCTTTTTTCCACTATCAGAATTGACCTAATAGTTAATTAATAATCAATAACATAACAGTGATGTATTGCATTTTGAGTTATAATTTAACTAATGTTAAAGCTTACTGAATTATAAATATTGCATTTTAAAGACAAACAAATATCGAAAATATGCCATTATTTTGCTGAAAATAAAAAACAATATGAAGAAATTCTTTCAACCCGAACTTCACTACTGGACGTGTGAATCGTTCAACGGCCACTTCTTCGGACTTCATGCGTTAGCAGGTGAATACAACATCGACTGAGTCTTGGGGCGGGTTATGCCTACCTCACTGATGATAAATACCCATGTATAAAAGGATCTTTCCGATTTTTTTCAGAAAAAACGGAAAGTATCCTGAAAAAATAAAAATAAATAAAGAAGAGTTTGATCTTTCTAAACATTTGTTAATCACAGCAATTGGCGTCGATATTACTATCGGCGCCTTTTTCTTTTTTATCTTGTCCAAATCAAAATATTTTTATTATATTGCAGTCGCAATGCAACGTGATTGGCCTGCACAATACCTGCATAAGATGTGCCGGCGGTTAGATAACAGAACCTACCAGTGTAGGGTACGGATCGTCTCTTCCTAATGTCTGTAACGATCTGCAAGAGGCGAAGTGAAATTAAATAATCATACTGAAAAATCATGAACACAAGCAAACCTTCAACCGGAACGGGACACTATATCCACCTGTTCCCCATTGTAATGATCCTGCCCAGTATGATCGCCTGTTTTGCTTATGCCAATATATCGCAGAGCTACTGGGATCTCTTTGGGTTACTGATTATCATTGCTTTTGCTTCCATGTTGCTAGGCGGGTTGTTGGGTTTTCTGTTTGCCATTCCAAAACTGAACAAAAACTACAACCCTCACGAAGATTATGACAGAAGTACAAAGTACATGCCGAATACCAACCTGGAAGATGTGTCGGACTGGCTCACCAAGATAATTATCGGGGTTACCCTTACGCAATTGGGCAGGATACCCGGGTACCTGCAAAGTATGGCCGATTATCTTATTGACAACAGTAACTTGATGTTACAGGTGGATTCAGCCAGACCGCTTCTGATTGCACTGATCATCTACTCTTTCGTTGCCGGATTTATTATCGGTTATTCCTACACAAGAATTTACCTCCCGAATCTATTCTCTATCATGGAGGAGAACAGGAAACAAAAGGCTGAGATCGCTCTATGGAAGGAAGAGGTCCGGAAAAAAGAAGAACAATTATGCAACCACCCAAACTCGGAAGACAAACCTTCCTGAAAGACAATATTGCCCCGGCCGCGTCCAATACCCCCCGTTATACCGGCCGCTATTTCCTGATCCTCGATAAAAACAGTAATGAGGTACTGGAAGCCATTCGTCTGCTTGAAAAAAGATGGGGATTATCCGTAGCCACCACTGCCGATTTTATTACCATGCCGCCGAATGAAAGTCTATTAAAAGATGCCGATGCCCTCGTATTCAATGAGCTGGGCATTGCGCTGGTAGGTGTGGAAGAGGATAAGGTAGTCCAGATGAAATTATCGGGAAGTGGTTTTATGGTTGTACCAGAGAAAGTGGTATATATTCCGGATGAAGTATCTGCAGATAACGATATCAATAACGGGGCAACCTGGGGAATAGATATTACCAAAGTGCTCCATTCGCCATACACAGGTGCAGCAGTCAAGGTAGCGGTATTGGATACCGGATTCGACACCACTCATCCCGATTTTAAAGAACGGGAGATCACAACCACTTCATTTGTTCCCGATGAGCCGGTCGATGATCTCCACGGACATGGCACCCATTGCATCGGTACGGCATGCGGATCGGTCAATGAACAAGGAACACGTTACGGAGTGGCGAGCGATGCACATATCTACGTGGGAAAAGTTCTAAGCAACCAGGGGAGCGGTGCCCAGTCGTGGATACTGAACGGCATGGCCTGGGCAGCCAATAATGGTTGCAAGGTATTATCCATGTCCCTCGGCTCCCCCGTATCGGAAGGCGAGAGTTACGATATAGCCTATGAACGGGCTGCCCAGTTCGCTCTATCTAAAGGAGCGCTCATTATGGCTGCAGCGGGTAACGACAGTCAACGGTCAAAAGGTCTATTCAGTCCAGTGTCAAGCCCTGCCGATTGTCCGTCTATCCTTGCCGTAGCCGCAGTAGACTCGGAACTCCAGGTCGGTGATTTCTCAAATCGCGCTATTAACCCTTCGGGGTTGGTCGATATTGCTGCACCGGGAGTCAATGTCTACTCTTCCTGGTCCATGCCTGCAAGATATCGTACCATCTCAGGCACCAGTATGGCTACTCCTTATGTAGCCGGAATTGCAGCCCTCTTCTTCGAGAAATATCCGGATGCAACTCCTGCGATGATTGAAGAAGAATTGAGGAAAAATGCCCGAGCACTCCCTTTACCGCCCGAAGATGTGGGTGTAGGACTCCCCATAGCCCCTAAATAAAAGAATATGCGACAGATCATAATTACCATATCTGAGTTCTACTTAGACAAGCTGACCATTGTAGCGGAACAACTTCATAGGGAAGGGTTAATCATAACCCATCTCTATGAGTTCGGGGTAATCATTGGTGCAGCAGAGGAGGAAGTCATCCCTAAAATACGCAATTACAAAGAAGTGACATCTCTGGTAGAAGACAAACAAATAAGCATTCCTCCCCCCGATTCGGAGATCCAATAATGAATATAAAATGCTCCCGTAATTACACAACTTGAATGGTTTAAAAAGAAAAAACCCGCTAAATAGCGGGCTTTTCCTTTTGGTTGTGATCCGCCTGGGGCTCGAACCCAGGACCCCATCCTTAAAAGGGATGTGCTCTACCTGCTGAGCTAGCGAATCGACCTAGTGCTTTCTTGCAAAAGCGAGTGCAAAGATAAAATCTTTATTTTAATTATGCAACCCTAAAAGCCATAAAAAACCGGATTTTTTCTCCTGTTTCAGCTAAATCACTAGGATCGAAACGGTTTCCTAGCAAAGTTTTTTTATTTTCACGTCCGATCCGGAGGTAGTATTTGGAAATTGGGAAATCACCTTCCCACTTTCCCACCTTCCCACTTTTCAATACCGATAGTGTTCCGGTTTAAACGGCCCTTCTACCGGCACACCGATATAATCAGCCTGTTTCTGCGTAAGGGTCGTCAGTTTGACACCAATCCTATCAAGATGCAGCCTGGCCACTTCTTCATCCAGATGTTTTGGTAAACGGTAGACACCTACCTCATAATTATTCTTCCAGAGGTCGATCTGCGCCAGCGTTTGATTAGTGAACGAATTACTCATCACGAATGAGGGGTGACCGGTAGCACAGCCCAGATTCACCAGACGGCCTTCAGCCAGCAAAAATATCGAATTACCTCCAGGGAAAGTGTACTTATCTACCTGCGGCTTGATATTCAGGTGCTCAATTCCGGGGAAATTCACCAGGCGGTCAACCTGTATTTCATTGTCGAAATGGCCGATATTGCACACGATCGCCTGGTCTTTCATCTGTTGCATATGTTCGATGGTGACCACATCACGGTTTCCGGTAGTCGTTACAAAGATATTGCCTTCTTTTACTGCTTCCTCCATTGTGGTAACCTCAAATCCTTCCATGGCTGCCTGTAACGCACAAATAGGATCGATCTCGGTAACGATCACTCGTGCTCCGTAACTACGCATCGAATGGGCACAACCCTTACCAACATCACCATATCCCAATACGACTACCACCTTGCCAGCAATCATCACGTCAGTAGCACGTTTAATACCGTCTGCCAATGATTCCCGACAACCATAGAGGTTATCAAACTTCGATTTGGTTACCGAGTCGTTCACGTTGATAGCAGGCACCAATAATTCGCCTCTCTCCATCATCTGATACAAACGATGCACACCTGTGGTAGTCTCTTCAGAGATTCCTTTCATCCCGGCGATTGTTTTATGCCAACGCTGGCCGTCTTCTTTCAATATACGGTGCAATGTATCAAGGATAGCCTGTTCTTCACGATTAGCCCCCTTTCTGTCGATAACAGACGAATCGTTTTCAGCCTGATATCCCATATGTACCAGTAACGATGCATCACCACCATCATCGACGATCAGATTGGGACCTCTCCCTTCGGGAAAACGCAAGGCCATCTCGGTACACCACCAGTACTCTTCCAACGTCTCTCCTTTCCATGCAAATACGGGAATACCTGCAGCAGCAATGGCCGCAGCAGCATGATCCTGTGTGGAAAAAATATTACAACTGGCCCAACGTACATCTGCACCTAATTCCACCAGCGTCTCTATCAATACGGCCGTCTGGATGGTCATATGCAACGACCCCATTACACGTGCACCTTTCAATGGTTTCTCGGAAGCATATTTCTTCCGTATCGCCATTAAACCGGGCATTTCATGCTCGGCTATCTCTATTTCTTTCCTTCCAAAATCGGCCAGCGAAATATCTGCTACCTTATATGGAAGATCCGGTGAGAAATTCATATCCATTTTGTATTCTATTTTGATTTATCGATTTTTAAGTCTGCAAAGTTACGAAATTTATGAAATGTTTCTACCTTTGGGAGAATGAAAGGATGAGAATTGATCCCGATCTCTCGGGAAATAGTGATAATTATCGATTTTCTTTAATTTGAAATGAATGCATGAAGGTTATCTATTCCAACTTCTTACCGGTAAAGGGATTCAGGGCGATCAACCTTTTCGGGGTTGTCTTTGCGAGAAAAGAAGAACCGGGATTGGATGAGTGCATTCTCACGCATGAATCCGTACATACCCGGCAGATGGTAGAACTGCTGGTGATCGGATTTTATATCTGGTATGTAATGGAATGGATCCTCAGATGGATTCGCTATAAAGACAGATACACAGCATACAGGAATATCTGTTTCGAGCGTGAAGCATATGATAATGACACCGACCCACTCTACCTGAAACAAAGGAGGCGGTATGCTTTTATAAAATATCTTTAAAAAATCAAGGAGTAATTAGAACAATGAGGAGAACATACCTGCTGTTTCTGTTTACCCTCATTCTTGTCACTGCATGCGGACAGGGTAAACAAAAAGAATCGGCTATTACAAAAAACAAAAATGAGATTATGGACTATAATACACTGACTCACGAAGAAGAGAGAGTGATCATCCACAAGGGTACGGAACGTCCTTTTACGGGTGAATATTTGAATAATAAAGTGGCAGGGACATATTATTGTAAGCGATGTGACGCCCCACTCTACCATTCGGAAGATAAATTCGAGTCGGATTGCGGATGGCCTTCTTTCGATGATGAGATAGAGGGTGCTGTAAAACGTATACGCGATGCTGACGGACGCCGTACCGAGATCATTTGTAATAATTGCGGAGCACACCTGGGGCATGTTTTCTTAGGTGAAGGATTTACACCCAAGCAGACCCGGCACTGTGTAAACTCTATCTCGCTGAAGTTTGTCCCGGAAAAAAAAGAAGGACTTACTACGGCCTATTTTGCTTCCGGATGCTTCTGGGGAACGGAATATTTCTTTATGAAAGCCCCGGGCGTGAAGCAGACCTCAGTGGGATTTATGGGTGGACATGTGGATAACCCGACTTATGAACAGGTATGCCAGAAGAATACCGGGCATCTGGAAACAACAGAAGTGGTCTTCGATACTGCTGAAACATCCTACGAAGAGATGGTAAAGCTCTTCTTCGAAACCCACGATTTCACGCAAACCAACGGACAAGGACCCGATATAGGGCCTCAATATCTCTCATGCATTTTCTATTCCGATCCTGCCGAGAAAGCAATTGCGCAGAAGTATATCGATATTCTGACTGAGAAGGGATACAGGGTAGCCACCATGCTGAAACCGGCTTCCACTTTCTGGAAGGCAGAGGATTACCATCAACAGTATTACGAATACAAAGGTACCCTGCCTTACTGCCATAAGTATACAAAAATCTTCTGACAAAACGGATGCTTTCGTAAAAATCCGCCCGGTTTGAAAACAATTCAAATTTTCATACGTTTAATTATTGTCGTTTAAATAGAATTGTTTAATTAAAAAAGAAGAATTATGAAAGCATTACGTTTATTATCCGTAGTGACACTCATTTTTGCATTTGGAGTGGGTGTAACATCATGTAACCAGGTAAATGACGCAGACATTCAAAGCACAGCACAGGAATTGCTGGATGCAAACCCTGAACTGGCAGGCATCACGGTAACCGTGCAAAATAAAGTTGCGACGCTGACCGGAACTGTAAGTGATGACTCTGCCAAATCTTATGCAGAAAGTATGGTAGCAGGAGTGCAAAACGTGACGTCGGTTGTCAACCAGGTGGAAGTAGTTCCGCCCGCACCCGATCATACTGCACTTGATGCCTCTATCAATGCAGCATTACCTGATGTGCTCAAGGACCACAGTACTGTGACAGCCACCGTACAGGACGGTGTTATTACGCTAAACGGTGAAATCAAGGAAAGCGATTTGCAGGTATTGATGGAGAAATTGAATGCATTAAACCCCGTACAGATCGTCAATAATTTGATTGTAAAATAGTAAATTTATGGCTTTGACAGAAAAATACAAAGAACTGATTGATCTGTCCAGGTTGCACAGTCTCCTGGTCAGCGAATCGGGAAATGTACTGAAAATAGAGGGTACCGTTTCTAACGCCGAGGTGAAAGACAAGATGTGGGAAATCTACAAACGGATCGATCCCCATTTTAAGAGTAACGATCTGGTATTGAATGTAAAGACTGCCGTTAGAGACGGGGGCAAAGTAAGGGTTGTAACCCAGGAGAGTCGCCTGAATATCCGTAAAGGACCCGGAACGGATCAACCTATTGTAGGTAAAGCCGAAAAGGGAGATGTTATCACACTCATCAGCAAAGCAAACGACCAGTGGTGGCTGGTTCGTGATAACGACGGTGAAGAGGGTTATTGCTACTCGCAATATCTGGAACCGGTGCAGTAATGAGATAAAAAGAATAAGAAGCGGAGGCCGTCTCTAATTGAAGTTAACTTCACAGAGACGGCCTCTTTTTTATAGTCTTTTTATGATTTAACGGTATATACGGGCAATCCATCCACCCCCGGGAGCCATATGTATTTTCAATTTCCGGTTGTCCGGAATAGTAATGATCTCCTTTCTATAATCTCTTGCAACTCTGTCGGCATTGACACCATCCCTGAAAATTACAGCCTTATAATCTCCTTCTCCCAAAAAAGAAAGATCTATCTCCAGATCACGAGCTTTCCAGTTGGTCATTGAACCTACATACCAATTGTTCCCGGTTCTCCTTGCAATACTGACATATTCTGCCACTTTTCCATTCAAAGCCCTGGTTTCATCCCATATTGTCGGGATAGAAGCAATCAACTCCGTACATTCTTTTTCAGCCTCATAATTTGAAGGGTTGTCGCAAAGCATGTTCAATGGCGATTCAAATATAACATATTGCGCTAATTGCCTGCATCTTGTACCCTGGCTCATAGGTTCACTATTTACAGGTCTATAATTGTTTTTCGAGGCATTGCGCATCGCCCCCTGGGTATAATCCATAGGCCCTGCCACCTGACGAATAAAAGGTATTGTCACATCATAAACAACCTGATCCACCGAAGGAGATGACCATTTCATCTGTTCCAGTCCATGTACTCCCTCGAAATTGATTACATTCGGATAGGTACGGTGTAGTCCTGTAGGTTTATATGTGCCATGATAATCTATTAATAGTTTATATTTGGCAGCCATTTCAGCTCCACGTCGATGGAAATCCACCATATATTGATCGTCCCGATCCATAAAGTCCACTTTAAAGCCTTTGATACCCATCTCACTGTAATGCTTACAGACTTTTTCCATATCCCGGTCGAAAGCATGATATCCGGCCCAAAGAATCAGACCCACATTTTTTGATTTTGCGTAAGCTGCCAAATCCGGCAAATTTATTTCAGGTACTACCTGAAACAGGTCGGCTTGCTTATTCACTGCCCACCCTTCGTCTAATATCACATATTCAATTCCATATTTGGATGCAAAGTCAATATAATATTTATAGGTCTCATTATTTATCCCGGTTTTGAAATCGACATTATATAAATTCCAGTCGTTCCACCATTCCCAGGCCACTTTTCCTGGTTTTACCCAGGAGAAATCCATATCGATAGTAGGAGTCGCTAATTTGTACACCATATCGTTATCTGCAAGTTCGTGGTCATTCTCAGCAATAATAATCGTACGCCATGGGAACTCGGTTCCTTTATCATAGGCAGCGATATAATTTTCACGTGATTTCACGAGCATCTGCAACTCATTGTGCCCCCCTTGTTCAACCTCTTTGGGATAAGAGGCAAAAACTCCCTTTAGAGAATTTGAACCCTCTTCATTATAGAGATACATACCGGGATAGTTTATCAGGTCCGCTTCTGTCAGGCAGATCTTTTTCCCATTATTTGCTTCTATCAGGAGTGGTACAAAAGAATACTTCTTTTTATCCCAAGCCGACAAGTTGGTGTAAGTATATAAATTCTCAAATGAATTAAAAAACTGCTCTTCGAAGCTCTTTGTACGATCTTCCCTTACGTAGGGAATATAAGCTTTATAATCGGAAGGAAAATTAAAAACCGCCTGTTCCGATTTCACCCGGAATGGTTTTCTTGATGTGGATACAAAACGGTATGCAATACCATCATTATAAGCCCGGAAAATAACCCGGTAATCTCCTTTAAAGGTAAGTGTCAATTCATTGAATTGATCTGTAATTTCCTTTTTCTTGTAAATGGCTGCCGGAATAACCCCATTTACCGTACGCGTCAAAGTTTTTTGCAACTTCGGATCTACTCCCCAAATAATACCGTTATCTAATTCCATAGATACGGGAGACGGAGCAATCATCACATCCGAGTCATGCTTTACCGTATATTCTATCGAATTTCCGACCGAAATATCAACTTGAATTTTTCCGTTCGGGGAGTTCAATATATATTGTTTTTCGGCAAAAGAATAGCTCGCAGAAAATAAAAAAACAAAAATGAGGGTTAATTTAAATTGTTGCATCATGATAAATATATAAAAATAGAAACTACAAATGTAGTATCAATTGAGCAATTTTAGTGCAATTAATAATAAAAAAAATCCACTCTCCACGGCGGAACTGTCCCGTAGTACCCCATATACCAATAAAAAAAGCCCCCGCAAGATTGCTCTTACGGGAACCCGTGTTTAAAGGACGGCGGCTACCTGCTCTCCCACAAAATTGCAGTACCATCGGCGCCATT
>NZ_JAXQGC010000056.1:0-41202 GCF_034331125.1 Proteiniphilum sp. | reverse complement strand
TGCATTTCCCTTCTATTTCTTTGTCAATGGTTTGAGGGAAGTGCGAAACATGAGTCAGTTATAATCCTACCGGGACAAGCACTGCAGGAGCCGCTTCGCAAAATACAGATGGCTATACAGAAAGGGCGCCTTTGTTTTTAGGTGAAGTGGCAACCGTGAAGTTTGAAAATGCACGTCCCGATAATATTGTGCGCATCAACGGAGAGCGTTGTATCGGCCTCTCCGTCTACAAAGAGACACAATTTAACACGGTCAGGGCTGTCAATTTAATAGAAAATCAGTTGCGTGTTATTGAGCAGGCGCTGCCGGGATATAAGTTCCAGGTCATCAGTAATCAGGGGACTTTTATCAAACAAGCGATCGGGGAGGTAAGAGACAGTGCTTTCCTGGGTATGCTATTAGCCGTGCTGGTCCTGTTTTTCTTTCTTCGCCGCATAGGTACAACGCTTATTGTCAGCATATCCATACCCATATCCATCATTGCTACGTTTAATATGATGTATTTCAATGGGTTGACGCTTAATATTATGACATTAAGCGGCCTGGCTTTGGGAGCAGGGATGCTTATCGACAATGCTATCGTGGTGATAGAGAGTATATTCCGAAATCGGGAACAAGGTCTGGATCGGGAAGAATCGATTGTCAAAGGAACAACTGAAATATCTGGTGCTGTCATTGCCTCTACATTGACAACCATCGTTGTATTTATCCCGATTGTCTATTTGCATGGCGCTTCGGGAGAACTTTTCAGAGATCAGGCATGGACCGTGACCTTCTCGTTACTGTCATCACTATTTGTCGCTTTATTGGTGATCCCCATGTTATATGACAGGTTTTCGGGACGGAAGAAGATTAGAACCGAGACAAAGGCAGTACAATTCAAAGGGTATAGTAAACAGCTTCGGGCTTTGCTCAAACATCGCTGGTTGGTGATTGGTATTTCGACAGCTATATTGGTTATTTCCCTGTTTCTTTTTCCATTTATCGGTACCGAGTTTCTGCCCCGTACGGAAGGAAAAGATTTTACGGTATCGGTCAAACTGCCGGAAGGTACCCGGTTAGAACGGACCGATGCAGTAGTGAATAATCTGGAATACCTGCTTCATACAATAAGTGAGGATAGTCTGGCCACGATATATAGCCATATCGGTAAGGGGTCTTCAAATGAGATATTCGAAGGTGAACATACGGCCATGATGAAAGTTATTTTATCCGAACAGAGCCGTTTATCACCTGAAGAGGTGATCTCCCGTTTTCTGGAAGCGACAGATAACATAGAAGGTCTGGAACTTTCGTTTAAGCAGGATGACCATTCATTGGGTGAATTTCTGGGAAGTGATGAAGCGCCCATTGTTGTGGAAGTCAAAGGGGAAGATCTGGATGAGATCGCTTTTCTCACTGATGAAGTTTTATCGGAAATGGCATCTGTGGACGGTATTTATAATATTAAGTCGTCGATGGCAGACGGGGCACCTGAATTGAACGTCTCTATTAACCGTACAATTGCGGGAATCAATAACATTACGGTTGCCACTGTAGTCCAGCAGATAGGGCAACAACTGCAGGGACGGGAAGTCGGGAAAATGGATTATAGGGGGGAGATGCGTGATATCCTCATCAAAGTGCCGGATATCACCAGGAGCGAATTGGGAAATCTGGTGATAAGAAGCGGAAGTCAGGAATTCCGGTTAAATGAAATAGCTACCATCACCGGCTCGCAGGCACCCAAAGAGATATTCCGTCGTAACCAAAGCCGCATCAACAAGATAGTTTCCGATATGGAAACAGGCAGGTCACTTGACAGGGTAGCCCAGGATATTCGCGTTGCTGTCCGGGATATAGAGCTTCCCTCCAATTATTCCATCACAGTAACAGGAGAAGAGGAGAAACGTAAGGAGTCGATGGAGAGTCTTTTGTTTGCATTATTGCTTTCCGTGGTTTTGGTATACATGGTTTTGTCTTCCCAGTACGAATCATTACTCTATCCGTTCGTGATATTATTAACCATACCGTTTGGCCTGGTGGGTGCCGTCATGATCTTTCTGATAACGGGGATACCTCTTAATATCATGGGTGTGATAGGTATCATCATGTTGGCCGGGATAGCTATCAACAATTCAATCCTGTTGGTCGCGCGCATCAACCAGTTGAAGACAACGATGGAACTGACAGAGGCGATCGTGCAAGCGGGACAACAGCGTATACGGCCGATCATCATGACAACGCTTACGACCATACTGGTGCTGTTGCCGATGACATTTGGTTTCGGGGAAGGGGCATCAATGCGTTCGTCAATGGCGGTGGCCGTGATTGGCGGACTGGTTACTTCAACGTTGATGAGTCTGGTTGTTATCCCCTGTGTATATTACGTCTTTGAACAAATGAAGCGGAGTTTGGGGAGACGAGGAGACAGGGTTTGAATGAGATTGATGGAAGCTGAATAAGATTGAAACGAAAAGGATGGACTTTCTTTTAAATAGAAGAATAACAATCAGTATGTTGTTTATTGCATTTACCCTGTTGGGGTATGTGTCTTATAAACAATTACCGATAGAGCTGCTTCCCAATGCGGAGTTGCCGATGCTGTTCGTATCTGTCAGTTCACAACAGGATATGGATCCTGCCTATGTGGAATCGGAAGTAATCATCCCGCTTGAAGGAGCCATCAGCTCCGTGGGTGGAGTTGACAAGATACAATCGGAGATCAGCAGCCGGCAATCATCCATACGCATTGATTTTAAGAGCAATGTGAATTTCAAGACCACTTCGTTGAGGCTGGAAGAGAAGATGAAGGAAGTATCGGCTTCACTTCCCGATGGTTTCACCGTACGTGTGCAGAAAATGGACGTGTCGATGATGAGTAATGCTTTCATGTCACTGCAGGTGCGTGGGTACGGGGGAGTCGATCGGGTACGTAATATTGTGGACGAGGAAGTGGTATCCGAACTGGAGAATATCGACGGGATCGCCGCGGTTCAGGTTTTCGGTGGACGTGAGCGGGCCATCGAGATACAATTGAATAAAGAGGCGGGCAGGGCATTGAATATCACTCCCTCCCAGATAAGCAATCTGCTGAGCAGCAACGCCCGTGAAAAAGTATTTGTCGGTACTGTCAAAGAAACCGAAAGCCAATATTTCGTTCACATAAACTCGTCTTATACCAAAGTGTCGGATCTGGAAAATCTCGTGATTGCCCCTGGTCCCATTTTATTAAAAGATGTGGCAACTATATTCTTCGATTTGAAAGAAGAAACCTCTTTTAGCCGTGTCAATGGCATGGAGGCGATATCTGTTTCACTTGTCAATGATGCACAGACAAATCTGATTGACCTGTCGCATCGTACGTTAGAAACCATTGACGAACTGAATGGACGACTGGCAATTCTGGATGTGGAGATCGTGGTCGACGCCAATACGGCCGAAACGATGGAGAATAATATCAACCAGATCATCAATCTTGCCTTGATGGGGGGATTGCTGGCTGTCCTGGTGCTTTGGTTCTTCCTGAAAAATGTCCGGTTGGTATTTTTTATTGTTCTTTCTATCCCGATATCTGTCTTTACCGCTTTCAACTTCTTCTATTATGCAGGAATCTCTGTCAATAGCCTTACGCTTGTCGGCATGGCTTTGGCTGTAGGTATGTTGTTGGATAACAGTATCGTCGTCCTGGAAAATATCTACCGGTTGTCCGGCACGGGCATGCCGCCCGGCGAGTCGGTTAAGCAGGGAACCAAAGAGGTGTGGCGTTCGATTGTGGCGGCAACCTTTACCACGGTAATTGTTTTTCTCCCTTTTATTTTTTCGGATAATTTTTTGCTCAAACTCATGGGAAGCCATATCGGTGTATCGATCATCTCTACCCTTTTGGTCTCTCTGGCCGTGGCGCTTTTGTTCGTGCCGATGACCACCTATTTTGTTTTGCGCAGTAAGAAAGACGAAAGTGTTTTTTATGAAAAAGTATCCTTGTCGCAACGCCCGACTCAGGTATACCTCGTGCTGTTAAAGACATGTATGCGCAACCCCGGTGTGACCATCTTCGGCGCCATCATCCTGCTTTTTCTTGCCCTGATCTTATCGCTTTCGACAGCTACGCGACAAAACAGGGAGGTGGATTCGGACCGTTTTAATATTTATGTTACGATGCCCGCCGGAAGCACATTGGAAAATACCGATAATATAGTTGTAGTGTTGGAAGAACGCCTTGAGGAGATCCCCGAAAAACAAGACCTTATCAGCCGTGTCAATGAGGAAGAGGCTGTATTGACGCTTGTTTTGCAGGAGAACTTCCAAAAGATCGGGAAACGTAAAATATCCGATATCAAAGCGGATGTACAGGCCCGAATTCCCAATGTCGGGGGAGCAGAGATATATGTGGCTGACGCTACGGGAGGTCGACAGAGTGATACCGGAGGATTGAGCGGAATGGTCGGTTTCATGAGCATGTTGGGTATTGGAGATAATCAGGAACGGATTGTTATCAAAGGGTCGGATTATGAAATGATGCAGCTGGTGGGCGAAGATATTCAATATCAAATTGACCAGCAGGATTATATACAAAATTCCCGGGTCTCTTTTATGCGTCGTCAGCCGGAGATCCTGCTTGATTTCGATCAGATATTACTCACTTCCTATGATATTACACGTGCTAATATATTGACCGGGTTATCCGAATTGAATACGGAGTTTTCGTCGGGAACCACGTTCAGGGTAGGCGATGAATCGTATGATATTATTATCCGGGATCAAACACCCGAAGAAGAGGAGGAGCAACGTAGAAAACAAAAAACGATAGATGATCTTGAAGCGGTACAGATCATGAATACAAGCGGAGGTTTGCATAACCTGCAAGATATTTCGACTATCAACAAAGGATTCGGACGAGCCCGTATCACGCGTGTCAATCAGGATAAACAACTTGAGGTACGCTACTCATTCTTACGGAGCGCCGAGCAATCCAAAACGTTGCTTGATAGTTATCGCAACAATATTGATGAGTTGATTGCCAACTATAATCTGCCGGCAGGTGTAGCTGTCGAGGTGATCCATGAAGAAGATCAGTTCGGGGAGTTTAGATTTCTTATCCTTGCTGCTTTTTTATTTATATTCATGATCCTGGCGGTTGTGTTTGAGTCTGTCACTACCCCTTTGGTCATGCTCTTTTCCATCCCACTGGCCGCCATCGGTTCGTTGCTTGCATTAATCATCACCGGAAACAGCCTTCTGAACGCGAATACATTGATGGGATTCCTCATCTTGCTGGGTGTGGTGGTAAATAACGGTATCATTCTGATCGACTACGCGAATATTCTCCGAAAGCGCGGATTCCGCCGTGAACGGGCGTTGATGACAGCCGGGCTGTCACGCATCCGTCCGATCCTGATTACGGCTATCACGACGATCATAGCCATGCTTCCGTTGGCGATGGGCGATACGGAATATGCGGGAGCCATCGGCGCCCCCTTTGCCATTACCGTGATAGGAGGACTTGTGTTTTCAACTTTGTTGACACTTGTGATTATCCCAACAGTGAATATGGGACTGGAGAACACGTTGGAATGGTATCGTACGCTGCCGGTAAAAACAAAAATAATCCATCTCGTGCTTTTTGTGATGGGTGTGGCATGCATCTATCTGTATGGAGACGGAGTGTTGTATCAGGTGTTATACCTGACGGCGCTGACAGCACTTATCCCGGGGGTTACCCATTTCATGCAGACCAGCCTGCGGCGTGCCAAAGCAGATGTGGTTGATCCGGATCAGGAAATACATATCGTGGTGCGCAGCCTGGTGAAGATATATGACCGTTCCGGACGTTTTGCCCGTGAATGGAACAGCGGATTGGCAATACGACGACGTTTGGGACTGAGTGGTGAGTACCATTCGCTGAAAGATTTTGTCAATGTCAGCTGGCAATTTATCCTTTGGGGATTTGGCTTCTATTTCACTTACTTTTATATCGAAAGCAAGTTATGGAGTTTCCTGCTCTCTTTTATTATGTATGCCGCCACACTGTATTTGTGGCGCAAGATAAGGGCATACCTTTTTTATCGGTTTGAAGGAAGCAGGGTAGTAAGATATGTGAACCGCTTCATTTTCTGGAGTATACCGCCTTTGATCTTGTTTGGTCTCTACAAGAAACTGGATAATCTTCCGATGGTCTTGATTATTGGAGTTTTGTGGGGAGTGGGTATTGCTATTTATGTCACGTCTCAATACCTATATGCAAAGAATATCAATATTGAACGCGTAAAAGGCCGGTTTGCAGGGTTGAAACGTTCCTGTTTCCGTCTGGTTATGAATATTCCTGTGATCGGTAAGCGTCGTCGTCCGTTTAAGGCACTGCGTAGTGTGTCGTTTGAAATAAAAACAGGCATGTTCGGATTGCTTGGCCCGAACGGGGCCGGAAAATCGACCCTGATGCGTATTGTCACGGGTATTTTGGAACAAAGCTATGGAAGTATCTGGATCAACGGGTTGGATACCCGTGTATACCGCGAAGAACTGCAGAGTCTGATCGGTTTCCTTCCGCAGGAGTTCGGTACGTATGAGAACATGACTTCCCGGGAGTTTCTGGATTATCAGGCTATACTTAAAGGATTGACCGACGGTAAAGTACGCAGTGAACGGATCGAGTATGTATTGAAAGCAGTACACATGTACGAACGCAAGGATGATAAGATCGGTTCTTTCTCGGGCGGAATGAAACAGCGGATAGGTATTGCCTTGATACTTTTGCATTTGCCGCGCATTCTTGTTGTGGATGAACCTACGGCAGGACTTGACCCGCGCGAACGTATCCGTTTCCGTAACTTATTGGTAGAATTAAGTAAAAACCGTATTGTCATCTTTTCCACACATATCATTGAAGATATCTCCAGCTCTTGTAACCAGGTCGTGGTAGTGGACAAAGGGGAGTTGAAATACTTCGGAGTACCGGAGAATATGGTGAATATGGCTGTGGGTAAAGTATGGCAGTTCCTGATCGATAAGGAGTCGTTTGAGGAAAAATTAGATAAATCGTTGGTGGTGCATAATATCCAGGTTGGAGATCGGATACAGGTGCGCTATATCTCTGTGACGGAGCCTTATCCGGGTGCAGTACAGGTGGAAGCCAACCTTGAAGATGCTTACTTATGTTTGTTGAAAAATATCAGATCCTAAGAGTGATGCGCTGGATGGTTTTATTGATCCGTATGAGTATAAAAAATTATATAGGCTTGACAACGAAGATCGTGCGGTATAACTTAAAGATTATATTTGCCGGTAAATTCTTCTGGTTTCTTTTGGCGGCTTTTGGCTTTTTTGCCTTTTTCATGTTTCAGCAGGCATGGAACCGGGCGGAGATCAATGAGGGCTCGATCTATGGTTTATTACTGTTTCCCTGTTTGCTGCTTATTTTCTATCCGGTTGTTTTCGGTATTCAGAATGATGAAGACAACCGTATTCTGGAGATTATTTTCGGTATACCCAATTATCGTTATAAGGTATGGGGTGTGCGTATGCTGATGATTTATGTGGCAAATTATTTTATCCTGGTTGTTTTTGCTTATGTCGCCCGTATTTTACTTTATCCGGTCAATGTGTTTGAAATGGCTGCACAGCTTATTTTCCCGATGCTGTTTTTCGGCAATCTGGCTTTTATGTTTTCGACCATCACCAGGAGCGGTAACGGTACGGCTGTGATCATGATTATTTTAGGGCTTCTGTTATTTATCTTCATGAATGCCAATCGCCAGATTGCTAATTCCTTTTGGAATGTTTTCCTGAACCCTTTTTCCATACCTGAAAACATCCACCCTATGATCTGGCAAAACACTATCCTTAAAAGCCGTCTTTTTCTGATAATCGGCGGTATAGTGTGGCTGATGGTCGGCTTTCTTAACCTGCAAAAACGTGAGAAATTTGTGTAAATTTATAGTTTAACTTTCGTAATCATACAACACCCGAAAGTTGAATTTATAATTTCAAGGGATTGGGATACTCCTTTCCCATTATTTTTTTGTATTCTATCAGGAAAGAAAGATACTTGATCTTGGCGCCTTCATGCATCCCCAGTTTCTGCATCGCCTTGATCATACAATTGAGTGCCGTTTCATTCATAGGGTCGATATGAAAAGCGGCTTGTGCAAGATCAATAGTCGTCTGCCACTGCTCCTTATCATAACTCTCTTCCATAGCACGGATGATGAGCGGTTCAATCCGTTTTTCCGTCTTCTCCTTCAACGAATCGTAAAACGGTTTATCTTCATTTTCCAGAAATTTGCCGCGGATTACAATCTCGATCAGCTCTTTGTATTCAGCTTCCCACTGATTTGAAGAAAGAATCTCCATACACCTTGTATAATCACAGTAAATCGGACTTTTTAGCGTGATAGTGAACATACCTTTCTCATAAAGAAGTTCTATCCCATCCAGCTCTTCCAATATCTTGCGGAGACGGTTTAAAGTTACATTCCTTATGTTTTTTACTTCCTGAAGCGGTTTTTCAGGCCATAACAGCCTGCTCAGATGCTGTGAGGTGATACCTTCCTTTTCCTGGCTGTATTGTAATAGCAAACAAAATGTTTCTTTCAGCTTTTTACTGAACATATAGGTGATATTGCGATTATCGCGGTTACACACTGTAAATTCACCGAACAGATAAATAGAATTGGTCTTAGGTTGTACTTTGTTTTTGTGATTGAGTTTATTAAAAGTGTTACTGATATCAAATATCTGTACATCTTTTCTTTTACCCCTGCCCGACCTGTATAAAACAATTCCTGTGCCGGTTAAGATCGCTACTATTATCAGGTAAATAATCCATGTGTCACTTTTCTTTCCTGTTGGCGGATGGTTGGCAAGCTCCTTTTCCGTAATCGGAGGAAAAGCGAGAGAATAGATATGCAAATCGGATTTAATATCATCTTCAAATTCATGAACAACAGCATAAAGGGTGTTCAGATCCTCGTCATAGTAGAGATTGGCATTGGTATTGATTTTGTCTGAGTAGATCGGGATGGAGTCACCCAATATGGTATAGTCTCCATCCTGCAGGGAGAATCGATAAAGTTTCAGGAACGACTCGGTGAAGTGTTCCGGGTAACACAATGTATAGAAAAACGATTTGTCATTGATAACCATTCCCCTCACCGGTACTGCATTTTCCTGATTCCATGGAATTTCCCATACTTTTTTGAGCACATTGGTTTGTAAATTCAACCTGTAAAGATCATAAAAATACTCCCTCCCCAGTAACTGGTCTCCCGACAAGTTTCCCGTACCCCCGAAAAGATAAAGTCGGTGACTTTCTTCATGATGTCCCAATGATGTAAAGTATCTGGGAGTGATACTCCCTTTATTATCTATAGGGAAGGAATTCCATTCCTGTGTGTCGAGACTATATCGGTAAAACTGGTCGCTGAAGCGCATATTGCCGAAGCCGCCGAATATCATGTATTGTCGTGACGATGCATCGAACCATGAAGCATGGTGATGAAGCTGAGTGGGTAGCCTATCGTAGCTCTCGATCCGCCATTTGAAAGTGTGCAGATCCAGGCTTGCAACGGTCGGGCCTTGATAGGTGCTGTCGTGATATACCTCGTAACAGTATAACCGGTCGTTCTCCTGGTCAATGAAATTTGTACCTAATCTGAGGTCAACGGGACAAGGTTCACTGAATATGATCGTCTCGGAACTCCTTGTTCTTAAATTGAATATCAGGATCGAATCACGATTAAAATAATAGAGCTCTTTTCGTCCGTCATGATAATTTGTACCTGAAACGGTAGAAGAACGGAATTGGGATTCTAATTTCCAGTGATAGGAGTCGTTGATCAGCCAATCGGGATTGGCAACACTTCCCATTTTTTTCCCCCGGATATCATGCACTATATTACCCTGATATTCATCGAGGAGAAATCTGAACTTTCTGTTATTACCGACAGAGAGATCCTTAATGGCAAAAGGAGGTACATCTATGATATGGTCGCTTCTTCCGAATACAATAGTCGGAGCGAACTTATCAGGAAGAGAGATATTATCCGACTGATAGATCTGATCTGCAACAGTAAGAGTAATTATATTACGTTTAAGATCGAATCCGATATGTATGGAAACCCATTCACGTGGAGGATAGACCGACTTATCCAGAGCGACGCTGATCAGATTGCTTCGCCCTTCTTCATTCAACAGGAAAAGATGATCTTTCTCATGCCCGTCGTAAAACAGATTGAATATACGATTGTCACTGTCTTTAATCCGGACAATATTGCCTATGTCGGATGTTAAGTATAAAGAAAGATCAAAGCTGATTTCGTAATTATCTGAAAATGTGACAGGATGCTCACTGAAAACATTATAGGAGGTTCTTTTGTCTATCGGATAACCGTTACCGAAAAAACGGAGTCCTTCCGCAAAAATTCCCTGTAAATTCAATGAGTAAAATATAAAAAAAATATATAATAGTTTCTTAGTGACTACATACATACGATGAATTCCTATTCCTGAGTCATATCATAATCCCCGATATTTAAGAATACCGTTATAAAAAACTCTTTCTACAAAGATAATATAACCACTCACATAATACAAACGGATCACTTTCGTACGGATGATAAAACAGATAGAAGAATAGTTAATAGTTTGATGGATTACTGTTAATTTAAAAAATGTAACCCTTATTTAACCCGCTGATTAACCACGCCGCCTCTATATTTGAAGCCAACGACGAGGTGCATATTTTTAAATATGTGAAAAATGTCAGTGAGGCTGAATGTATTATGTGAAAAACAGAGAAATGTAAATAAATCACAAGTGTCCACTAAAAATTGGACACGGTTAAAAGTTGAATAAATTTAGTTCACTCGAACCATAGAGATCTTTGACATCATTGATATTCTTTTTGTCGAACAAGTCCCGCAAATGGGTCTTGTCGGTAAGCGAGATTCCAAGAATTTGAAGGACTTCGTAGATGCTGCGTTCCAATTTCATGCCGTGTTGAACTATTGCTACAAGGCAATAAGTAATTATTGCACAATAGATTTGGACACGCACGGCATTCTCTGATGTACCCCAGAACTTCTTGATTCGGAGATGTTGCTTCACCCATTTGAAGAATAGTTCCACACTCCACCGATTGCGGTAAAGTTCCGAAATCAGAGAGGCCGTGGCTGTCAGATTATTGGTAAGAAAAATGTATTTGCTACCATCCTCAGGATCGATGCAAATCACCTTTCGCAGTTCCTCCGGATAAACCTTGGTGCTTTTATACACGGTGAAAGTGCCGACTATGTCGGAAACGATGCCTCGCGCAAGTCGCCTTTTCCAAGTTCTCGGCTTCATCTGGACGTTGTTTTTGGCTCTCAGAACGAAGAATCCTTTAGTGCGGTGAATAGTGTACAGGTTGCCGTAATCGTTGTAGCCGCGATCGAAAATATAATGGGCCCCTGGCTCGTATGGTATCTCAAGCATAGCCTTGGAATCGTGTACGTTTGCCGGAGTAATATGCACGAAAGCAGGAACTTGAGCCTCTATATCGTAAAGCGTGTGCATCTTGATGCCGCCTTTATGCTTACGGAATTTAGCCCATTCGAACACCGACAGACACAGGTCAATCGTAGTCGAATCGAACGCATAGACATGCCCTTCAAGCTCGAAGATTTTGTCAATCCGCCGCTTCCTTGCCTCGTTGATCATGAACTTGGCATAGTCCTCGAATATACGATAGTCGCGCTGCTCATTAGCCTTGCTAAGATTGCTTCGGGTCACCGACTTTCCCATTCCAAGATGGTAAAGTTTGCCGCTATGCGCCTCGGTCGCTACAATTAGATCGCGGAGGCTTTCGCGGTTGGTCAGTTGCCCGAACATCATCGTAAGTAGCTGATTCCAACAGGTAAAGCTCTTGACGTATCTATCACCTTCATACTTGCGTACAAGGTAATTGAAGTGATTCCTATCCATGAACTGGACTAATTGGGAGAAAACGAATGGGTCTTTATGCATAACGGTCTGATTCTGACCGCAAAGATAAATTCAAATCCGTTGACTCGAAAATCGGATACAATAAATTGAATATCAACAATTTCAAAGAACTATTATGATTTTTTAGTGGACACTAATGTAAATAAATTTATAAATCAGATGAAAAACTTATTCTATGTTGCATTAATCGGATTAATGCTATTGTGCCAGGTTTCCTGTGAAAAAGATGAAGGAACTGTAGATAATCGACTCGGTAAAATTGCCGGTATTGTTACAGACGCCAATGGTGACCCTATTCCCGGGATACAGATCACTCTTTCGGGTATTAAAGAAAAGGATATGTCCACAACGAGTGGGGATGATGGTAGGTACATTTTTGAAAATGTAACCTACAAAACGCATGCTCTCACTTTCTCTAAAGATGGATGGCTTACGGTTAGCCTTACGGTTACTGCCGATAAATTTGATGAGAGTGGTATGGCGAATGCCGATATGGAGATGATCAAGGCTTCTGCCAGAATTATCGGGAAGGTTACAGATGCCAAGAATGACGGTGCACCGCTTTCAGGAGTGAAGGTCACTATTGGTGTCGCAGGGACTGTAACAACAGGTGAAGACGGAACCTATGAGATACGTAACCTGGTTGAGGATGATTATACCGTAACATTTACCAAGGATAATTATGTAACGGTAGTACAGCAGGTGTCAAGTTCCGATTTTGTGGACGAGGTGGTAACAGTGAATGTGCAGATGGGCGGAGAAGAGTTACTCCGGGGCCTGACTGCCGCAGATTTGCAAAAAGCGGAGAAATGGTACTATAATGAATACCGGGGAGGTAGGAATGCCGATGATTATCCGCACTGGGACTGGGCATGTAACTATATGAGTACGCTCGATTTCAGGGGTGCATGGCAGGAACAGAATGAAGGTACCACGCTCCAGATCCGTAACAACGGAGATGAACAGAAAAACCCTGCTGATCTGGATGTATTCGACTCTTTCGTGTTCGGTAGCAAGTTGATCACCAATGAGAACAGAATTCTTTCATTAAGACTGCGTACCCATAATGCAGATGAATCGGCTCCTGCCTACTTTGGCGTGCAGGTAGTGGATCTTTCTGCTGAACAGCCCAAAGCTGAAAAAGTGGGTGAAACCCGTACGTATGGTTCGGGAGACTATACCGATTTCGATTTCGACCTGAGCGCTTATGTCGGAAAGGAAGTGATCATCGCCATCGGGATCTACCGGCAAACCACCGGTGACTACTGGAAACAGCTTGTACTTCGTGCTATCCGCTTTGCCGATAGAAAAGTAGAGGGATGGGGTTGGTTGCCCGGAACCGAAGTCATTGACGGATGGAAACTCAGTCGTGAAACTGTACTTTCTACCATGCCGCATACCAAGAAGAAGTTTACCGGAATCAGTCCTGTTGGCGGAAACCGTGACGAATATGTTACTGCGTACCGTGCATGGAGAGGGGTAGCTCATGTAGCAGCGGAGTGGATGTTTATGCCTCTGAAAAAAGATCCGGAAGTGTTCCCGTCAGAAGGATATCTGATCAAAACACGTGGTGATGCTGAGGTGAATACCACTGTGCCGGAAGCATACCTCTACGCGAAATTCCCCATAGCCTCCGGAAACAACCGACTGACTCTTAGTACCCGCAATTTCGGGAGCAACTATACCTATTTTAAATTAACCGCGATTGAAGATGACGGTACGGTAACTCATCTTGCACCGGTATCCAATACAGCAGACGAGGCGGAAGCCGCGGAAAACGGATGCTGGAGATTCAAACACGGGGATGGTGGTAAAGATAATCCCGAAGGATATGCTCTGTTTAATTACGACCTCTCACAGTTCAATGGTTCCAATGTTACCCTGGCACTTGGTATCTATAAGGGAGAAACCAACAGGGATGAAAATAAACTGGTACTGCATAATATCGAACTGAAATAAAAAAATTGATTGATGATGTGATGATCCTGATAAATCGGGACAACTTGTCCCGATTTATCGGAAAGTAGTGATGGTTTGACGATGTAATGAGGTGTCAAACGGAATAAAATAAGTGTCGTTAATCCAATTTAATCTTATTAATATAGAAAATAAAATAAATAGTATGAAGAAAAATGTGATTATTGTAATAGGCACTCTTTTCCTGCTCATGACCTGTGCTTGCGGAGAGACTACGCCGGAAAATGGTAACCAGGAACCTCCTCCTTCGCAGGAGGAGAGTCTTGCGGAAAGGAATCTGACGCGAGCCATGGAACTCGCCGATAACGCGATTGCCGCTCATTTTACGGGAAGTGCGATGACTATGGCCCGGTATTACAACCCTTATACCGATACCCGTTCAGATGAGGTGGGGAGTATATGGATGTATACCAGCGCTATAGAAGCAGTCAATGCGATCCTTCACGCACTTCAGGCAGAAAAAGAGCAGGGAAACGATTCGCGCTACAATGAGCACTTCGACCGCTACTCGGAGCAACTCAGTAACCTTTATGACAATGCTGATTACTATCTGGGAACATTCACGCTAACCTCATATACCCAGACGAAGGAATGGACGGTCTACGGTGTCAACCGGGGAGCATCCAAAGGAGGGGCCCGGGTAGATGGGATTGAAAATGTGTATGATGACCAGATGTGGTTGATACGGGAATTGCTGGAATCTTATAAACTGACGGGCGAAGTGCAATATCTTGAAAAAGCAGAATACCTTACTGAATATGTACTCGATGGGTGGGACTGTACTTTTGATGCGGATGGAAACGAGACCGGAGGTATCCCATGGGGGCCGGGATATGTCACCAAACACTCTTGTAGCAATGGACCGTTGGTGAGTCCTTTAGTCTGGCTCCATGAACTCTATAAAGGAAAAGATGATGAGGTGCCCCATCGCTATATCGATCCGGAAGACAGGAGAACAAGGAAGACGCAACAGATGAAGAAAAGCGAATACTATCTCATGTTTGCTGAAAAGATATATGACTGGCAAAAGCAGTACCTGCTCCGGGCCGATGGTGTGTATGACGATATGATGGGTGGATGTACCCCGGGAAATCCTGAATTGGAAACAATCGACGGAGTTACATACCGCAAGGGGATCACCTGCCGCGACAGGGTAGGACCTGCAATCACCTATAACAGTGGTACCATGTTGTCGGGTGCTGCCGATCTTTACAGGGCGACGGGCAATGGAAAATATCTGGCCGACGGGTCGGGGCTATCGGATGCGAGTTTCACCTATTTCGCCAGGAAAGACATGAATGTGCAAGGATATTATACCTATGATATCAGTGGCTTCAGAAATTGGTTTAACGGAGTACTGATGAGAGGATATGTGGATTTTTACCCCTCCTATTCGAAAGCTGCTACTTATATCGACTCTTTTCAGAAGAATCTGGATTATGGTTACGACCAGTTCCTCTATAACGGGTTTCTACCCACCAACCTGCTGGTCGGATGGAGCCGGACCAACAATAACAACAATACGGAAGGGATGTTCAATTTTGCTTTTGCGGCTGAGTATGCAGTGTTGTCACGGTATGAGCTGACAAAATAAAACCAATAAAAATTTTAAGGGTATGATAAAAAGATTTTTTACCGGAGTGAGTGCCTTTCTGCAACTGGCATTGCTGGTGCTTCTTCTGGTTCCGGCCACATCATTGGCGCAGAATATCAATGTAACAGGAGTGGTCAGGGATACCGATAATGAACCACTGCCCGGGGCAACGGTAATGGTAAAGAACAGTACTGTGGGAACTGTTACCGATATCGACGGGCGTTATTCGATCAATGCCCCGGAAGACGGGGTTCTGGAATTTATGTTCCTGGGATTCATTACAAAGGAAGAACCGGTGAACGGTCGTTCCGTGATCGATATGATTCTGGAATATGAACAGCAGAGCCTCGATGAGGTGGTTGTAGTAGGTTATGCCACACAGAGAAAAGTTACGCTGACAGGTGCGGTATCAGGAGTGAAAGGTTCCGAAATGATACAGACCAAGAATGAGAACCCTCAGAATATGCTTACCGGGCGTATACCCGGTGTAAGGGTATGGCAAAAAAGTGCAGAACCCGGTACATTCAACAATAATTTTGATATCCGGGGACTGGGTAGCCCGTTGGTAGTGATTGACGGGATACCCCGGAGTACCGGAGAATTTCAGCGGCTTAATCCCAACGATATCGAAGACATATCAGTGTTGAAAGATGCGTCGGCTGCCATTTACGGAGTACGTGCGGCCAATGGGGTAGTGCTGGTGACAACCAAGAAAGGTTCCAGAGAAGGAAAGACCAGTATAGAACTCAATACCTCCTATACTTTCCAGCGGCCATCGGGTATGCCGGTGCTGGCCGATCCCTATGAGACGATGACGATCTATAACGAACGGGCTATGAATAATATCAGCGGGGGAAATATCATTTATACGGAAGCAAATTTTGAAGCGTTTCGCAATGGTACGCGCCGTACCACTGACTGGACTTCACTGCTCTTCTCCAACTATTCTCCGCAAACCCAGTCGGATCTGAGTATTACCGGTGGGACTGAGAAAACCCAGTATTATATCGGATTGGGGCATCTTTATCAGGAAGGATTTTTCAAGTCGGGCGATCTCAACTATAATAAGATCAACCTCCGGTCGAATATCACAACTGAGATCATCGACGGCCTTACTTTCGATCTTAATCTGAGTGGTATTGCCGATCAACGCAATACCCCCTATGCCAGTTCGGTAGATATTATCCGGAATTACTGGCGTCAGGGAGTACTCTTCCCGGCCTATGCGGATCCCGAAAATACGATGCTCAATCATGAAGGTCTTGATCTTGAAGAGAATACGGTGGCGATGATTTACTCCGATGTGTCGGGTTACCGGAAATATGCCCAGAAGTACTTTCAGTCCTCTGCTGCCCTGAACTATGACTTCAGTAAGATTTCCGGCAGCCTGCAAGGCTTGTCGGCAAAAGCACTGGTCAGCTATGACTACCGGATGGATGATAATAATATCAATAGAAGAGAGTATTATCAGTATGCTTATAATACGGTAACCGGCTCCTATGATGCGAAACTGTATAACAGGAGCTCTCCCAACCAGATCAGAAGGGAGATGTATAGTAAGAGCCAACTCCTGGGTCAGTTTATCCTGAACTATAACCGTACGTTCGACGACAGACACTCTGTAAGCGGTTTGTTAGGGTGGGAAACACAGAAACGTGTCGGTGATAATTTCTATGCCCAGCGCGATCTCGCATTCAGGATGGAATACCTTTTCGCCGGTGTGGACGAGAACCAGATCGGAGGAATGAGATCCGGACAAGACGATATCTATGAACTGGCCAATTCGGCACTGATCGGTAGGCTTAATTATACCTACGGAGACCGGTATATCGCTGAGGCACAATTTCGTTATGACGGCTCTTCAAAATTTGCCGAAGGTTATCAATGGGGATTCTTCCCTTCGGCATCCGTCGGATGGCGTATCTCTGAGGAGTCGTTCTTCAAAGAGTGGGAACAAGCATCATTTGTAGACCAGTTGAAGCTGCGGGCAAGTTACGGGGTGCTGGGTGATGACGGTGAGTTGAGGTACGACTGGGCAACCGGTTACACCTATCCGGCCACATCCGGAAATGCCGAGAATGGCTATTACAACCAGTATGCTCCCGGTTATATTTTTGGAGATGAATTTGTATACGGGGTTTCGACCCTGGCGTTGCCCAACAGGATGATTACCTGGTTTACCGCGCATACGTTCAACGCAGGGATCGATTTTGACGGCTGGAACGGACTCTTCGGCTTTTCATTCGACTTCTTTAACAGGGAAAGGCATGGACGTTTTGCCCGCCGTGTGGGTGACCTGCCTACAGTGGTGGGAGCGGAGGCCCCACGGGAAAATCTCGACAGCGACCGCCATTTCGGAATGGATCTGGAATTGTCTCACAGAAACAGGGTTGGTAATCTCTATTACAGGATGAAAGCAATGGGGACAATCACCCGCCAGAAATATCTGACCGCTTCTGAGAAAGGACCTTGGGGAAATTCATACGACAGATGGCGTAATGATAACCTTACCAATCGTTACCAGGGGATGCAGTTCGGTTTTGCTACGGACGGACGATACCTGAGTTGGGAGGATATATGGAGTTACCCTATCTATAAAGAGCGGGGTACTTTGCCAGGCGATTATAAATACCTCGACTGGAACGGCGATGGAGAGATCAACGATCAGGACCAACACCCTATTGCCTTTGACCAGACTCCGTGGTTCAACTACAGTTTCACGTTCGACGCGACCTATAAGAATGTGGATCTTAGCCTTCTCCTGCAAGGATCGGCGCTTGGTTCCATGGAATATAAGGAAGCGCTCTACGGAATATGGGGAAGTAACGGCGGTGGCACACTGACGCAATACCTTGACAGGTGGCGTCCCGTCGATCCGTTGGCTGATCCCTGGGATCCGTCCATTGAATGGATCAGCGGTTACTATGGATTTACCGGGAACTATCCCCGTGCAAACTCTGGCTTTAACCGTGTAAGTACCGCCTATCTCCGTCTTAAAAGTATTGAAATAGGGTATACATTACCTAAACTGAGATCTTTCTCGTCAATGGACCTGAGACTATTTGCCAACGCATATAACCTGCTGACATTTACCGGAGTGAAATTTGTGGATCCGGAACATCCGGATGATGAACTGGGAAGACTCTACCCATTGAATAAGACATTTACCGTGGGACTTTCTCTTAAATTCTAAAAGTCTTCCAATAGTTATGTACAAGAAAAATAAAATAATCGTATGAACAAAATATATCAATTAATATTGGTACTGCTTCTCTTCATCACCTCATGTGCGGATCTCGATATCCCGCCGAAGAATATTATCAGTGATGAAGATCTGCTGACCAGCGAGTCGGGTATGAATATCTATCTGGCACGTATGTATAGTAATATGCCGTTTGAAGATTTCAAATACATGGCAGAATGGGGTGTAGAATTCAATTCCTGGCTCGGAGCACTGGGTATTGAGGGTACGGGTGAAGCACTGAATCGTGACGGTATCAGTACTGCTTTTAGAGGTGAGAGAACTCCTTACTGGGGTAAAGCTTTTACTCTTTTGAGGGATGCAAACTACCTGATTGAGAATCTGCCTCTCTATGAAGGTTCTTTCCCTGAAAACATGTATAACCACTATTTGGGTGAAGCTTATTTTGTAAGGGCATTTGTATTCAATGCCATGGCAAGGCGTTTTGGCGGCGTGCCGCTGGTTACAAAGGTCATTCAGTATCCTGCAGAACAGGATGCCCTGGAGGTGCCCCGTGCAAGTGAGGAGGAGACCTGGGACCAGGTGCTTGCCGATTTCGACCGGGCGGTTGAACTGTTACAGCCGGCAAGTCCCAAAAAAGGTTACGCCAACAAATATGTTGCACTGGCTTTTAAATCGGAAGCAATGTTATATGCCGGAAGTGTGGCTAAATACAATGAAACGGTATCCGGCCGTCTTACCGGCTTCGGTGAAAAGACCGGAGTGCGTGTAATCGGTTTTGCTGAAAACGCATGGGAAGCAGCTTCCAGAAGATATTTCAAGGAAGCCTACCTCGCTGCCCGGGAAGTGATCGAAAGCGGAAACTATGCTCTTTACAAGAAAAGATGGGCTGCCAATAATTCCGAAGCACAATATCAGAATATGGTGGATATGTTCAGTGATCCCGAAAGTCCTGAGAACATTTATGTGAAACAATATTCCTATCCCACTATGACTCACGGATATGATGCTTATAGTGCCCCCTTTATCTTTAAAGCACCACTCGCTTCCGGCACCTGTCCGACGCTCGATTTTCTGGAACTGTTCGAAGGATTTGACAGGTATCCTGACGGTACGGTGAAAGTAACTACCGGCAATTCCAACACCCAGGGCGAATACCTTATGTATGACTCTCCTCTCGACTTCTTTGCCGAAGCTGAACCGCGGCTGCGAGCCTATGTGATTTTTCCGGGCGATCGATTCAAAGGAAGAGATATCGAAATACGTGCCGGTATCTATACCGGAAACGAACCTGTTAGTCCGCTCTTTAATGATTATTCTTATCAGACAGCTGAAACCAGATATCAGCATCTGGATGCTTACAGAACGAATCCCAAAACCCTTTATCTTAGTCCGAGAGAGGGCAATAGTCAGGAATTGGTTGAATATAACGGCACACAGATGACAGCAGCCGGCGCGAACGGCCCTTTCTATGACAATGGGGAAGGATGCCTGACCGGCCTCTATGGAAGGAAATGGCTGAATCCCGATCCCTCTTTCGAAGCAGGTGAAGGAAAATCGGATCAACATTTTGTACTGATGCGTTATGCCGATGTATTATTGAATGCCGCAGAGGCTGCCGTTGAACTTGCTCTGTTCGGTGAACCCTCTCCCGACGGTGCAGATCTGATGCAGGTAGCCACTGATGCTGTGAATGATATCCGGGAAAGGGCAGGTGCAACTTTGCTTACCGGTTCCGTCACTCCCGATGTGAGCGGGCGTAATATCGTGCGAAAAGAGAGACGTAAGGAGTTGGCGCTGGAACATAAGACAAAGTGGGACCTGCGTCGCTGGAGAGTACAGCATTACGAAAACCGGGATGGCTTCTGGGGTGAAGTGAGAAATAAAGATTCCTTCAGCAGCAATACCCGTTATCGCTTCCGCGGTCTCTATCCTTTCTTCTCTACCGGGAGTGGAAAATATTTCTTCGATGCCCGCTTCCAGTGGGTCAGCCTGAAAACCTTTGAGTATAATATTATAGATTACTACTTTGGTATTCCAGGCGGAGAAGTGACCAAGAGTCCGGTTATCGATCAGCAACCCAACAGATAATATTTCACAATGTAATGATTCGGTGATGTGATGATGTATGTAACGATGTGGTGATTCATTTTTAATTCCCATATCCCAAATCAAACATCCCAAATCTTTACGCTTTACTCTAATAAAATTAATCAAATGAAGAAGATCGCATATTTTATAATATTGGTTGCCCTGCTCTCTGTATCTTCCTGCAGTATGTTTGAGCTGGATAACTATGAAGCTCCCAAAGAGACGTTACAGGGAGTAGTGGTGGATGCAGCTACCGGAGAGCCGGTACTGACCGACCAGGGGAGCGAAGGGATCAGAGTACGGCTTACAGAACTCAGCTGGGGAGATAATGTGACGCATAATCCCGATTTTTTCTGCATGCCCGACGGTACTTTCCGGAACACGAAACTGTTCAAAGGACACTACAATGTCCGTATTGACGGTCCGTTCATTCCCCTGTTAAGGGAAGACGACCGTGGTGTTCCTCTTGCCGACGAAACGCAGGATGTGGATATTGAGGGTGTGACCGAGGTCAAGTTTGAAGTGCAACCATTCCTGAAAGTGGAATGGGTGGATGAACCTCAGGTAATTAACGGTAAGGTGCGGGCAAAGGTGAAAGTGACCCGTGGAGTATCGGAAGGTGAATTCCGTGAGAAAATTGAACCGATGGGCGGTTATAGTAACAGCTTCCTGAATGTGACGGATATTCAGCTTTTCGTGAGCTATTCTCCCACAGTAGGATACCGTGCCCGCGATGAGCGGTGGTCGAGTTCCATCGAATATTCCGGCACCTCTTTCAACAACCTGCTGGGAGAGACAGTCACTATAGAATCCAACGGAACGATCCCATCCGGGCGGGTTGTCTTTATCCGTGCCGCAGCCCGGATAAACTACGATACGCCTAAAGGTAGCGGCACCCGCCGGTGGAATTATAATGCACCATTGGAGGTGTTGGTACCGTAAAAATATACTATATTTGAAGTTTAAAGTCTTTCTGACCGAAGGAAAGACTTTAAACTTCTTTTTAATAAAATATAACCTATGAAGAGATCAATGATCACCCTGTTTATCGGATTGGGTCTTTTGCTGCCATTGAATGCCCAACAGGAGAAGAAAGTGAAAACTACACTCCAGACATCCCGGGAGTGGAGGCCCACTATTGATGTGAGATCAGATGCCGTGATGGTGTATGGAGTAGGAGGAAATCCTTCCGATAAATCAAGAAGAATACCTTTTGAAGACCGGGTACAATCCTGGCGTGACAGAGGTTATATAACCCATTTTATGACCGGGATAGCATGGGGTGAATACCAGGATTATTTTACCGGGAAATGGGATGGCAAGATGCATCTCGACGAAGGACAGGTGCAGCAGAGCGGCGATACCATCTGGCATGGACATATGGTGCCTTATATTGTCCCGTCGGAGAATTTCCTGCGCTATCTCAAGGAGATGCATGTGAAGAGAGTGATCGATGCCGGTATTGATGTTATCTTCATGGAAGAACCTGAATTCTGGGCGAGGGCCGGATATAGCGAAGCCTTCAAGCGGGAATGGAAAAAATATTATGGTTTTGACTGGAGACCTCAACATCTGTCCCCCGAAAATACCTATCTGTCCAATAAACTGAAATATCATCTCTATTATAATGCTCTCGACGAGGTCTTTTCTTTTGCCAAGGAATACGGGAAGAGCAAGGGGATGGATGTGAAATGCTATGTCCCCACCCACTCCCTGGTCAATTACGCCCAATGGATGATTGTCAGTCCGGAAGCAAGCCTGGCCTCGCTTCCCTCGGTCGACGGTTATATCGCCCAGATATGGACCGGCACTTCCCGTGAGCCGAACTATTTCAATGGCAAAATGAAAGAACGGGTTTTTGAAACGGCATTTCTTGAATACGGCTCTATGGAATCGATGACTGCCCCTACGGGCAGGGAGATGTTCTTCCTTACAGATCCGATTGAGGACTGGCCACGCGATTGGGTGGATTACAAGAAAAATTATGAAGCTACCTTTACGGCTAAGTTACTCTATCCGCGTATCGATAAGTATGAGGTGATGCCCTGGCCGGAACGGATCTATGAGGGGCTATACCGTACCAGTCCCGATAGTGATAAGAGAGAAAGGATCCCCCGCCATTACTCCACCCAGATGCAGGTGATGGTCAATACATTGAATCTGATGCCGCAGAGTGAGAATCGGGTGGACGGATCGCACGGTATAGGGGTACTTATGTCGAACTCATTGATGTTTCAGCGTTTTCCCGAACATGACGGGTATGAAGACCCCCAACTGGCTAACTTCTACGGGCAGACGCTTCCGCTATTGAAAAGAGGAGTGCCGGTACAGACCGTGCATATGGAGAATCTGGCCTATCCTGAAACTTTGAAAGATATTAAAATCCTGATCGCTTCCTACTCCGGCATGAAACCTATGGAGTGGCAGTCACACCGCTTACTGGCCGAATGGGTGAGAGATGGAGGTGTATTACTCTACTGCGGGAGGGACGACGATCCCTTTCAGCAGGTGACGGAGTGGTGGAACAGCGGTGGAAATAATTATGCGACTGCTTCCGCACACCTTTTTGAAGAATTGGGATTGCCAAAGCCGTATGCAGCAGGTGAATATACTGTAGGGAGCGGAAAGGTCCATGTCCTGCGGAACGATCCTAAAGAGTTTGTCCTGGCCGAAAATGGAGATGCCTTGTTTCTGGACTTATTAAAGAAAGCCTATGGCGAGATATCGGGTGAACCACTCCTTTTGAAAAACTATTTCAGCCTGAAAAGAGGCCCTTACCGGATGATTTCCGTACTGGATGAGTCGGTCGGTACCTTGCCTTTTATTGTGGAGGGTCGCTTTATCGATCTTTTTGATCCGGAAATTCCGGTCCTGCGGAAAAAAGTGGTGAATCCGGATCAGCAAGCGTTGCTGTATGATATCGATGTGATAGAAAACAGGGAGCACCCCTGTGTACTGGCGACAGCAGCACGTGTGAGTGACGAGAAGAGAGAAGATAGTAGCTACAGCTTTATCGCGAAAAGTCCGATCCACACTACGAATGTGATGCGTATTCTCTTGCCGGAAGAAGCTACAACCTGCAAGGTGATGAACAGCGCCGGTGAACCTGTCGATCACGAATTCTCCTGGGATAATGAGAGCGGAACTGTTTTCCTGAAGTTTGAGAACGATCCCGATGGTATCGCAGTGCAGTTGGAATGGTAATAATTAATTTGTTGATCCCGACAAGTCGGGACGAGTAGTGATAATTTAATGATGTGATGATTACTCTGCTAATCAGTAAATCTACAAATCAGTAAATCGTCTTTGTGCTTTACTCTAATATATAAATTATATGAAGAAAGTCCTGTTATTGAATGTTGTTTTTTTCCTGGGGATATTCCCGGAGGTGAGTGCACAGCCTTATAATCCGGTTGATTACGTGAGTACATTGGTGGGAACCGATTCCAAGTATGAGCTCTCTACCGGGAATACCTATCCTGCAATTGCCCTGCCCTGGGGGATGAATTTCTGGTCACCCCAGACCGGTAAGATGGGTAGCGGGTGGATGTACACCTACCATTCCGATAAGATCAGGGGGTTCAAGCAGACCCATCAGCCCAGTCCCTGGATGAACGATTACGGCCAGTTCTCGCTGATGCCTCTTACCGGAAAGCCGGTTTTTGATGAGGAAGAGCGGGCGAGCTGGTTCTCCCATAAGGCGGAGATAGCCAAACCCCACTATTACCGGGTTTACCTGGCCGATTACGATATAACCACCGAGATCACTCCTACGGAACGCGCTGCCATGTTCCGTTTTACCTTTCCGGAGAACGATAGCGCCTATATCATTACCGATGCTTTCGACAAAGGCTCCTCTATCCGCATCATCCCTGAAGAGCAAAAGATCGTGGGTTATACTACCCGCAACAGCGGTGGAGTCCCTGATAATTTCAGGAACTACTTTGTGATTATTTTTGATAAACCTTTTACTTATGTTGCTGCAGTAAAAGATGGCGAGATTGCCGAAAATGAGAAGGAATTTACCGGAAACCATGCCGGTGCGGTGATCGGCTTTAAGACATCCAGAAGAGAGCAGGTACATGCCAGGGTAGCCTCCTCCTTTATCAGTGAGGAGCAGGCATTACTCAACCTGAGGGAATTGGGAGACGACTCGTTCGAAGCCATCAGGGAAAAGGGAGAAGCCCGTTGGAATGAAGTGCTGGGACGGATCAGGGTAGAGGATGACAATATCGATAACCTGAGAACATTCTACTCTAACCTCTATCGCACACTGCTCTTCCCGAGAAATCTCTCCGAGATCGACGCCGATGGCAATATATACCATTACAGTCCTTACAACGGGGAAGTGCTTCCGGGCTATATGTTCACCGATACCGGTTTCTGGGATACTTTCAGGAGTCTTTTCCCTTTCCTTAATTTTGTCTATCCCTCCGAAAATGTGAAGATGCAGGAAGGACTGGTGAATGCCTATAAGGAGAGTGGTTTTCTTCCCGAGTGGGCCAGCCCGGGACATCGTAATATCATGGTGGGTAATAACTCCGCTTCGGTAGTAGCCGATGCATATATAAAGGGATTGAGAGGATACGATATCGAAACGCTCTGGGAAGCGCTCAAGCATGGCGCCAACAACGTGCATCCCACAGTGCCGGCTTCGGGTCGTACCGGTTATGCAGAGTATAACAAGTACGGATATATCCCCAATAATGTGAAGATCAGCCAGAATGTGGCCCGTACGCTGGAGTACGCCTATAACGACTGGACCATCTATCGCCTGGGAAAAGCTTTAGGTAAGCCGGAACCGGAAATTGCTATCTACGGCGAACGGGCGATGAACTACAGGAATCTTTACAACCCTAAACATAAACTGATGGCGGGTCGTGCGGACGACGGCTCATTCTCCGACTCGTTCAATCCGACCGACTGGAGCCGTGATTTTACCGAAGGGAACAGCTGGCACTACTCATGGTCGGTCTTCCACGATCCACAGGGATTGATCGACCTGATGGGAGGACGCAGGGAATTCGTCAATATGCTCGATTCCGTCTTTATCATTCCCGGATTGGAGGGGATGCAGAGCCGCTCCATGATCCATGAGATGCGTGAGATGCAGGTGATGGATATGGGGCAGTACGCACATGGAAACCAACCCATCCAGCATATGGTATATCTCTATAATTACGCCGGTGAACCGTGGAAAGCCCAATACTGGACCAGGGAGATCATGGATAAGCTCTATTCCGCTGCCCCTGACGGTTATTGCGGCGATGAGGATAATGGTCAGACCTCCGCTTGGTACGTCTTTTCCGCATTGGGATTCTATCCTGTTTGTCCAGGCAGTGACCAGTATATCCTCGGTTCACCGCTCTTTAAATCGGTAGAGATTGACCTGGAGAATGGCAAAACTCTGCAGATCCAATCAACGGATAATGCAAGGGGGAATCGCTATATCGAAGAGATGGAACTGAACGGCAAACAATATACAAAGAATTTCCTTACCCATGGCGACCTGATGAACGGGGGTAAGATCACATTCAGGATGAGTTCCCAGCCCAATAAGGAGAGAGGAATTCAGCGTGAGGATTTCCCTTATTCCTTTTCGAATAACAGATAAGACAGACAATAGGTATATTTATTACCTACCATATATATAAAGGCAAAGTTTTCGTCGCCAAAGGTGAAAACTTGCCTTGTTCTTTGTGTTCCTTATCCTGCCGTCCGGATTTGGTAGGGTAGTACAGATACGGTCGGAGGAAGGCGAAAAATTTAACCATAACTATGCAACGTTTTTAGTTTTTTTGCATCTTATAAATGAATGGGTGTATCTTATTATTTATCTTGATTAACAATCAAATATTTAATACTTTTACCATAGAATTAGCCGAAAATATGAATCCATATCTGCCATCGGGCTTTAGATACTACCTGTGAACAGAGTTTGCAAGTGAGCGGTATTATGTTGAACTACATGTAAATTTATCAATCAATTAAAGATATATACAATGAAAACGGAAAAACTGTTATTTGGGATGTCACTCCTGTTTACACTAATTGCAATGGCAGGATGTGAGAAGGAATCAGAGGAATTACCCACGTGTCAGAATGATCAATTTGTTTTCGCCCGGAATTGGAGGGAATCTCCTTTCGGATCATACGTGAATAACGAATCTTCAACTACACTCCATATATCTCCTTTGTAAGTAGAGAGTGTCCTGACTCCATTCGTGCGAACTATATGGAATTCCTGTTTGCGGATATCGTACCGCATCAAAGCACCGTCTGTCCTGAAAAAAACGTCTCCCTCCCGGTTACTTCGGATAAAATCACATTCATTCCCGTAGAGCACTTTCATAGGGTCTCTGTTCTCTCCATTTGCCCAGGGTTTGTAAACAATGGTATTATTCCCATCATAAATGGTAATTCCCTCCCGTGTCCCAAACCACATCCGTCCTAATATATCCTGATGAATAGACATCACAGACGTCTGGGAGAGCCCTTCTCCCATCCCGATGTGTTTAAAATGTGCAGGAAACGCCGGTAGGAAATGGCACAGGAAAAAAAATATGACCAAACAGTTTTTCATCGATGACATCCAATGTTTGGCTGCAAATATAATAAGAATAATGTAAAATTGCTAATATTTGCTAAGATGTCTCTTAGGTGGCTTTCAGTGAGCAACAGCTATACTTTAATAAGTAAACTTTTTGCAAGTTGTATAGAGATAGTCGGATATACATGTGAAAGTTGGATTTATGACAATACAATCATCGCTTCTTCGCAGAGAGTGATCTTTTCAAAACCCGATTCGTGTACCACGTAGGTATTCTCTATCCCCACAGCACCAATACCCGGAAGTACGAATTTAGGTTCCAGGGCAAATGCTATTCCCGGTTCCAGCACCTCTCTCGAACGTGGGGTAAGTACCGGAGGTTCGTTGATTTCCAGTCCTACACCGTGACCAATAAATTGGGCCTGCTGTATAGTGCCCATGAAATAGGGTGCTAACCCATTTTGGTTAACTATCTCTTCTGCCAGCAAATAGAGCTCGGAACAAAGGGCTCCGGCTCGGAAGTTCTTCATGATGGCATTATGTATATCGATGGAGACCTGATGTGCTTTATAGGCCATATCAGGAGTATGCTCAATTGCAAAAGTGCGGGTCATATCGTCCATCCATGGGCGGTAGTTTCCTGCCATATCTACCATGAGGGTAGTACCTGGCAGGAGTACTGTGCCGTTAGCTCCCAGCGGTAACAACGGAGAGATCCCTGCTCCACCCAGGGCATAATCATAGGGTGATGCTGCCTGGGCATTATCTCCGGCCAGCATGCTACCCATAAAAATATCCATATTCTCGCCGAAGGAGCGGAAGATACCGACTGATCCATGGAGGCGCATCTGACGTTCTATTTCTATTTGTAGCTCCAGGTCGGTCATTCCTTCACGATATAAAGAGGGGATTAATTCATATACATAGGCGTGAATCCTGGCGCTCTCACGCATCTGCTCCAGTTCGTATTCAGATTTTACTGATCGTATTTTCCTTACTTCCCCTGAAATATTCTTAGTTTCCGGCATACCCAATGCCGCTTGTAAGCGAGTGGCCGCACTGAAAGAGAGTTGATCGGCTTCGACCAGAATGCGTTTGGGTAAAGATATTCCGATTTCTCGTAACATATCGGGAATCTGTTCCGGTTTACGGATCTGTTTTGCACGTTCATCCACAATATTGGAAGGGCGTTTCACAAATAAAATAGGATCCCCTTCCGGGAATAGGAACATAAATCCGTCAAAAATAAATCCACAGAGCCAGTACTGATTAACGGATGAAGTGATGATGCAGGCGTCTGCTTCCATCTCTGTGATAGTTTGTTGTACTCTTTTCAACCTCGAGTCGGCTTCATATAACGGTAATTTGTTCATATAAAATGTGGCTTTTTGACGTCAAAATTAGCTGATTTTTTTGAAAAACCACTATCTTTACACCATTACTGGTTGGGGAGGTGATGAACGGAAGAATACTGATAGTTGAAGATGATCGTTCTTTTGGGCTTATGCTTCAAAAATGGTTCGAACGGAACGGGTTTTCGGCAACACTATGTTCAGGCATGGTGGCGGCCCAGGAGGCGCTTTCTCAATCCGGACCTTTCCAGATAGTGCTTTCTGACCTGCGTTTGCCTGATGGCGACGGTATTATGTTATTGAGTTGGTTGAACGAAAAGCGTCTGTCGGTACCGGTAATTATTATGACTGGTTACGGTGAAGTCCAGACGGCTGTGTCGGCTATCAAACTGGGTGCTTTCGATTTTCTGGAAAAACCCATCAATCCCGATATCCTTACAAAAAAGATTGAAGCGGCTTTTGAAGCGAAGCAGGAGAATCTTGCTCCTCTTGAGAAACCGCGACCCGAGAGAAAATATAATAAGGAGACCAGGGTGTTTGTGGAGGGACAAAGCCCGCTTTCTTTGCAAATGTACACCCATATCGATTTAGTGGCACCCACCCAGATGGCGGTGATGATCGTAGGTGAGAGCGGAACCGGAAAGGAGCATGTGGCGCGTCTTATACATACCCGGAGTAACCGCTCTAGCGGTCCCTTTATCGCGGTGGATTGCGGTAGTTTGTCGATTGAATTGGCACCGAGTGAACTTTTCGGGCATAAAAAAGGATCTTTTACCTCCGCGATAGAAGATAAAACCGGCTTTTTCCGGGAAGCACATGGCGGAACTCTGTTCCTTGATGAGGTGGGTAATCTGCCTTACGGAGTGCAGATGCAGTTGCTTCGTACCTTACAGGAGAAGAGGGTGAGGCCGGTAGGTACTTCGACGGATCTGGATGTAGATGTGCGGATTATCACTGCTACTAATGAAAATCTGGAGAAGGCGATTGAAGAGGGAAATTTCAGGGAGGATCTCTACCACCGTTTGAATGAATTCATGATCAGGGTACCATCATTGCGGGAATGTGTGGAAGATATTCCATCTTATGCAGGTCATTTCAGGGAAGAAGCCAATAGGGAACTTGGCCGGGAGGTGGCTGTCATTTCCCCCGATGCGTTGGCGGTGTTGAAGAACTATCACTGGCCTGGAAATCTGAGAGAATTACGAAATGTAATCCGTAGGGCTGTCCTCTTTACAAGAGGTGGCATCATCACAGCCGACAGTTTACCCCTACTCACTACAAGAAAGGAAGAATCATTCCCAAAAATGGATATTTCTCTCTCGGTGGAGCCGGAGGAGGAGAAAGAACGAATACTGAGGGCCCTTGAGCAGGTGAAAGGGAACAAGACCAAAGCCGCTATCCTCCTGCAGATCGACAGGAAAACACTCTACAATAAAATGCATCAGTACAATATTGGTCTATAGGGTGGGGATCCCCTACAACGAAACAATCTTATGACAAGTAGTTATTGCTGATATCTCCAGTGAATTTTCTTATTTCCTCAACTGTTTTTAATAACTCTTCTTTCCAATTGGGATAGGATGATTCGTCTTCTCCTCGCAACCTATCCATTTTGCGCAAAACCACACACATGTGATCGGCATCAAGCTGACTAAAGAAGGGGTGGATCCTGTGGCTTAGTTGTTGTGCTTTCTCAAAGTCACCCTCTTCGATGTATGTTGCGAGTGTGTCCATATCTTTAGTGGCCGACCCGACAAAACCTGCCAGGATATCTTTGATGGATTCTTCATCTTCCTGAAAAAGAGCGGAAAGTTGTGGGAATTTCTCACTAAGGGCATTTCCTTCATCTGTGGAATTCATTTCTTCCAGTTGTTGGATATTGTCTCCCTTTGTATGATTTTTTTCTTCCTCTACCGGAATTTTTTTCTCCTTATCCAGGATCTTTTTTTCCTTCGACAGGATATCAGCAAGCCCACTCATCTGGATAGGTTTTCTTATTAAGCCGGAAAATCCTTCCGAAAGAGATCTCTCAGTGGAATAGTCGTCGTGGGCCGTCATTAACCATACAGGTATCCTGCTGTCTCTTTTCCTGATCTCGCGCAGGATATCCGTCCCCGTTATCTTTGTCATTTGCATATCGGTAAATACGATGTCGAATAAGGAGATTACTCTCAGAAATCCATTCACGTCATCCGGATTACTACATAGTTTTACCTTATACCCGTTGCGGACAAGATACTCCCTGATCATATTTCCCAATGCAATATCATCTTCAAAGAGCAGTATCTTGTGGAACTGTATTTCCTTTTGTACAGGGTTGTTGCTGCCGGGTATAACGGAGTTGCGGCCATTACCGGCCGGCGCATCTTTTCCCGATACCTGCCGTATAGGAAGGGTGATGGTGACGCAGGTTCCTTTTCCTTTCTCCGATGTCACCGCGATAGTTCCTTTTAACAAGTCTACCAATCCTTTTGTGACGTACATTCCGAAGCCGCTCCCTTCTGCTTTCAATGGATTTTGCATGCGGGAAAAAGGCTTGAATATTTCAGGCAGCTCGTTGGAATCCATGCCGATACCGCTATCGGTAACAGTGAAAATCAGTTGGTCTTTATTTTGCAATCGGATAACGACACCGCCTTGGAGTGTGTACTTCACGGCGTTGGAAACTACATTGGTAAGTATCTGTTTTAGGATTGTGTAATCTGTATTGATATACAATGGGGAAGAGGCCAGATTTTCCAACTTCAGGTCCAATGATTTTTCATCCGTCAAAGGTTGGAACATGCGGGTGATATCCTCCATCAACTCAATAAGGTTGAATTGACTATAGTGCAGTTTGGCCGAATTCTGTTGCAGGCGCGAGAACTCAAGCAGATTGGTCAGCATATTCAGAATGTGTTTTCCCGAATTGCGGGCAGATTGCAGTTGCCGCTTTTTATTTTCGTCGCTCTCTTCCGAATCCCACATTTCCATATATCCCATCATGGAACTCAGAGGTGTTTTAACGTCGTGCGATACGGATAACAGCAATTTGTGCCGGCTCTCGATCAACTCTTCCGTAAGTTGTTTCTCCTTTACCAGGTCCGCCCGTGCTTTTTGTCCTTTATTAAGATCGTCGATTATGAAAAAAATAATGATAAGAATAAAAAAGATGGAAAGTGCACCAACGACAATGGCAAATCGGAAAATCCGCTGGGTGAGCTTTTCGCTGTTTTCTGTTCCACTCCATGCGATCTGGATGGTTTCATTATAAAACTCATTAGTAAGTTGGGAAATGTGGAGTGAAATATTTTGTTCGGCAACCAGGAGCTCTCGCACCTCTCTCTCAATCCCCTGTATTCGGGTGAAGTAGGACTTCGATGCCTCTTCCGTTATATTTTTCAGATCGGCATACATGACGGTATCTACTCTTGAGGTTGACCTTGCTTCTTGTTCGATTCGTATAATATTGATGGTTGTATCGGGTGTGTGTTGGGGGTCAAAAACATTTCTCAGACGGTTCCAAAATCCCTTTTTCGGGGTTTCTTCTACCACCTTTGTCGTGTCGGTACTGGTAATCACTATGACAGAATCCTGGATAATTTCATCGTAACTGTTGATTTTTTGGTCGAGTTCCGTAAGAGGATTTTGAGACCTGAAGAGTCCCGTTAACCTGCGTACAATCCTGTTTTTTTCCTGTAGTAATGAATCTATATCCTGTAGCAGCACATCTTGCTCCTTCTCCGGCTTCATATTCTTTATATTCAGTATTTGTAGGGATATGTCGGATGAAATAGAATCGTATTGCTGTTGGAGTACTCGCCGGGGAGATGAGAGGTACATGTTCAACACATCCTGTGCCTGTTGTATGGATACAATTAACTGATTGCTTTGGGACAGGACTTTATAGGAATTGTCCATCTCCAATTTTTGGAGGTCCATATTCTTTTTAAGGGAATAAGAGTAGACGAATAATCCGGAAAAATAGAGAATGACCACAAGAAATATCAATCCTATTTTTATCCTGACTCTCTGTTCCGGTGATTTTTTTTGTTCCATTCGTCCAATTTTTAGATCCCTTACCCAGGTTTCGCAAGTCAATTGCATACATCTCGAAAGATACATACGGAACTTGAATCCCTTATAAAAGTAGCAAGGGACTGTTCCTGATACTTTATATAGATCAAAAACAATTCAAATATAGTGAAAACTAAGAGAAAAACCAAGTTCGTTTGAACTATTCTGTTAAGAGAGGGCAGAACGAGTTTACTCGTTTTGCCGAACGCAGGATCGAAAATCGAGGAGCTTGCGACTCAAATAGTCCGGCTCGTTGAATTTTTCCGGGGCACCTCTTAATTGTGGAATTGTACATCCTGGTTGTGGAATTTTTCCACAATTTCCACATTTTTTCCACAACAATGGTGTCTGGCATATTTATTATGTTAAAAGGGTAAGATGTTTGTAGTCTGTGCCTTATGATATGTACGTGGTTTCTTTGTATTGTTTGGTATTTGATTTGATATATAATTGTCGGCGAATGGTCGCCAAAACAACCAAAACAAACGGAATAAAAATTCAATCAATGCAGTTTTTATTTTTCTAAAAAATTATTGTTATGAAAAAGGTTATTTTATCAGTCGCAATTATTACAGGTATGCTTATTACGACAAACGTCTATAAAGCACATGCTATTCAAGAACAACCCACTGTGGCAGTAGTTTTAGACGATGATGGTTTTGTTGAAGTGCAGTTGCAGGATCTTAGCGAAGTTGTTCAGGCAGCGATCAGCGCATTTACTCAGGAATATGATATAACATCGCTTAAGTACAATGCGGAGAAGCAACTCACAAAAGTGAAACTTACGAAAAAAGATGATCAGTCTGTCAAGAAAGTTTATCTTGATGCTGAAGGAAAAGAAGTAGAAGCTCCGGCAAAGTCCGAAGAGACAGGAACAATAGAACAGGAAACTCCATCGGCTGAATTGTCGGAAGTGATGCAAGACAACGGATTTGTGAATGTTAAGTTGGAAGATTTGAATGAAAAAGTACAGGCAACTATCCGTACTATTGCCGAGACCTATGATATCACCTCTTTGAAATACAACGCAGAGCAAGCTGTCACCGAGGTGAAGGGTACCAGTAAGGCGGATCAGTCTGAAAAAGTATTCTACCTGAATAATGAAGGAGAAGAAGTAGCACCGCCAGCTTCTCAGGAACAACAACAGGAAGAAACAGAAATTCCGATGTCATTGTAAAAAACAAACAAACTACACTATCGCACCTCTATATATTTCTTAGTTAACATATTCTTCTTAATACAATGACTAAGGACGCGATCGCCCCTTTACTGAGAGAAGTAAGGGGGCGGTTATTTTTGCCATATCTCCCAGGCAGCCAGCGCCTGAAGCTCCAGCATCTCCCTGCCGTTTTTGGTCGTGGCACCCTGTGCTTTTCCTTTTTGCAGAAAAAGTGTCTCTTCGGGATTGTAGATCAGATCATACAATAAATGGCGGGACGAGAGAAGATTATAGGGTATATCGGGACAATGATCTATTTCAGGGAAGGTGCCTACCGGGGAAGCATTTATAATAAGGGTATACTCTGAAATGACCGCTTGCGAAAGGTCGCCATAGGTAAATCTGTCATTCCCGGGTGTACGTGATACCTGTTTCCATTCGATTTTCATGTCTATAAGCGTCTGGGCAACTGCTTTCGATGCTCCACCGGTACCCAATATCAGAGCTTTTTTGTGAGATGCCGGATCTATCAGCGGCACAATTGATCGTTTAAATCCTATATAATCCGTGTTGTGACCGGCAAGCTTGTAATAATACATATCTCCTGGCCTCCTCTCCACTTTGATTACGTTCACAGCACCAATTTTTTGTGCTTCCGGTGAGATTTCATCCAGAAAGGGGATTACCTGTTCCTTGTAGGGAATGGTTACATTTAAACCTTTCAGTTGTTGGTTGAAAAGAAGGATATGACGGAGTTCCTGAATATCCTCGATTTCGAAATTCAAGTATTCTGCATTGATCCCCTCACGATTAAATTTCTCAGTGAAAAATTTTGCCGAGAAAGAGTGTTTTAGGGGAAAACCAATCAAGCCATATGTATCCATTCGTAAATTGAAAGTTGAAAATTGAAAATTGAAAATGACAGAACCAAGACTTCTTTACTTCCGATTTCTTTTTAATTATTCTTATTGGCACATTGGCACATTAGTCAATAGGTTTTTCTGCCATATAGAGGGTGACGATCCCGAGCGTATACCTTCTTAACCGGATATTGGTGAAACCATTTTTTTTCAATATCAACATCATCTCTCTTCCCTGTGGGAAAGCAGCGATAGATTCGGGCAGATAGTTGTATGCGCGCTGTTCAGTAGCAAAAATCCCCGACAGAACCGGCATTACATATTTGGTATATGTGGCATATAGTTGTTTCATCGGAGTCTCTTGTGGCGTAGTGAGTTCGATAAAGAGAAACAGGCCGCCCGGTTTCAATACACGGAGTACTTCCTGAAAGCTTTTGTCGATATCTTCGAAGTTACGTACTCCGAAAGCTATGGTGGCTGCATCAAAACTATTATCGGCAAAAGTGAGATTTGCACAGTCCTGTACTTCGAAGGTGATGATATCCTGCAATCCTTTTGCCTTAACTTTTTCTTTGCCGACATTCATCATCCCTTCGGATATGTCCACCGCCGTGATCTTCTCCGGCTGTAGTATCTTCTGTGCCAGGACCGCGAAGTCTCCCGTACCGGTGGCAATATCCAATAACTGTTTGTGGGGATATTTCCTTAGTTCTTTCAGCGCATCGCTCCGCCAATAATCATCAATCCCCAGTGACAGTGTTCCGTTCAGTTTGTCGTATTTCGGGGCGATACTATCGAACATCCGCTTTACCTGCTCCTTCTTCGGCTGGTCGGGATTATAAGGGTTTACCTTTTCTACTTTGTAAGCCATTCTTGTAGTCTTTGTAGCTGATTGGACATATAACCATTAGTGAGTTTGCAAATACTCGGTAATATTTTTTTCAATACGCGATACCAGATTGGCGGTATCGGCTTTCACAAATTTTTCGCCTACAATTTTCTCGTACAATTCTATATATCGTTCCGATACGCTCCGGCAGTATTCATCGGTCATCTCGGGTACCTGTTGTCCGGGTTGTCCCTGAAATCCGTTATCCATTAGCCATTTGCGTACGAATTCTTTAGAGAGCTGTCTTTGTTCTTCGCCTTTTTCGAAACGTTCTTGATAGCCTTCACTGTAGAAATAGCGTGATGAATCGGGGGTATGGATCTCGTCGATCAGGTAGATCTTGCCTTCTTTCTTGCCAAATTCATATTTAGTGTCGACCAGGATCAGTCCTTTCTCGGCTGCCATTTCGGTGCCACGTTTGAACAGGGCGTAAGTATATTTTTCCAGTTGTTCGTATTCTTCCCTGCTGACCAATCCCTGTGCGATGATCTCCTCTTTCGAGATATTCTCGTCATGTCCTTCATCAGCTTTCGTGGTAGGGGTAATCAGAGGTGTTTCGAACTTCTGGTTCTCACGTAATCCTTCGGGTAAGGGGAGGCCGCATAACATACGTGTCCCCTTTTTATACTCGCGCCATGCACTGCCGGTAATATAACCGCGGATTACCATCTCCACCTTGTAGGGTTCGCACTGATGCCCTATCGTCACCATCGGGTCGGGGGAAGCTGTTTTCCAGTTAGGCACAATATCGGCTGTGGCATCGAGGAATTTAGCTGCGATTTGGTTCAGCACCTGTCCCTTATATGGAATGCCTTTTGGCAGTACTACGTCGAATGCCGAAATACGGTCGGTGGCAATCATTACCAGTGTCTCATTACCGATGCTGTATACATCGCGTACTTTTCCGTGATACACACCCGTCTGTCCGGGAAAATTGTAATCTGTTCTTGTCAATGCATCCATATTAACTGATTTGATGATTTACTGATTTATTAATGTGATGATTTTTCTTCATTCTTCACTTTTCTCATACGCCTCCACTATTTTCTGTACAAGTTTATGGCGTACAATATCTTTCTTGTTGAACTCTACTGTACCGATACCTTTGATACCCTTCAGCACCTGCATGGAGTGGATCAATCCCGACTGTTGCGAGTGGGGTAGGTCGATCTGTGTGATATCGCCCGTGATGATCATTTTTCCATTCAGTCCCAACCGTGTCAGGAACATCTTTATCTGCGGCTTAGTGGTATTCTGGGCTTCGTCCAGAATGATGACCGCGTCGTTCAGTGTGCGCCCCCGCATAAACGCAAGCGGAGCAATCTGTATGATCTTGTTTTCGATATATTCTTTCAATTTGAGCGGAGGGATCATATCCTCTAATGCATCGTAGAGTGGTTGCAGGTAGGGATCGATCTTCTCCTTCATATCCCCGGGCAGAAAGCCCAGTTTTTCACCCGCTTCCACGGCGGGACGGCTTAGGATGATCTTGCGTATCTTCTTTGTCTTAAGGGATCTGACTGCCAGTGCGATGGCGGTATAAGTCTTTCCCGAACCGGCCGGGCCGATGGCAAATACCATATCGTTTTCGTCGAACGCTTCTACCAGTTTTTTCTGATTGGCAGTACGGGCTAAGATAGGCTTCCCGTTCAGGCCGTGGATAATCAGATTGTCCACATTCACGATAGCAGGCGCCTTGCCTTTTACCATATCCAGAATATCTTCTTCTCTCAGCACATTCATTTCATTACTGAACTTCTCCAACTCGTGGATCTTCTCCTCAAAACCGATAAGTTCTTCCTCCTCGCCGATCACCTTGATCACGTTACCCCTAGCCACAATACGCAACTTGGGATATAGTGTCTTGATCAATTGGATATTGCTGTTGTTGATGCCGAAAAAGACAACCGGATCCACATTCTCTATGATAATGATGCGTTCAATCATTCGCTGCTCTTTGAGAAGTTTAACGAATATTGGTGGGATTTGTTCTCCTGGCCTTCGATATAATTAATAAACGCATTGTTTACAAGTCGGTTACCTCCCGGGGTAGGATAGTCGCCTGAAAAGTACCAGTCACCTCCGTTATTGGGACATGCCTTATGGAGGTCTTCAATGCTTTGGAAGACGATCTTCACTTCGGCTTTTATATCTTTGGATGTGAGCATCTGTGCAATCTTGTCGGAGATCTCTGCATCTGTAAAGGGTGCGTAAATATCCTTTACATGATTGACGATATGCTCCTTTTTCATATGCCGCTGGGCTACCGATTTTTTATATGTCTCGTCGATCACATACTGCATGCCACGCTCCTTCAACAGTTCAATGGCTGCTTTGAAAGCAATGAATTCGCTCATCCTCGACATGTCTATTCCGTAGCAATCAGGGTAACGTATCTGTGGTGAAGAGGATACGATGATGATCTTTTTCGGATTGAGCCTGTCCAGTATTTTGATGATGCTCTGTTTGAGTGTAGTCCCGCGGACAATGCTGTCGTCGATAATCACCAGGCTGTCCACACCTCTTCTTAATGATCCGTAGGTCACATCATAGACGTGTGCGGCCAGGTCGTTTCTTGTATTTCCCTGTGCAATAAAGGTCCGCAATTTGATATCCTTGATCGCCACTTTCTCGGAACGTACCCGTTTGGAAAGGATTGCGTCAATCTCTTCTTTACTTAGTGAGTTTCCTTTTTCAAGGATCGTGAGCGCCTTCTTATGATTGAAATGATCCTCCAATCCCTGTAACATGCCGAAGTAAGCTACTTCTGCAGTGTTAGGAATAAAAGAGAATACCGTATTGTCGAAATCGCCATTTACGGCTTCCATGATCTTGGGAACCAGCAATTCTCCCAGTTTTTTTCGTTCCAGATAGATGTCATGGTCGGAGCCGCGTGAAAAGTAGATCCGTTCGAAAGAGCAAGGGGTGATCTTTTTCTTCTTTTCCTGTATCTGATGCAGGTTGATAGAGCCGTTGCGCTTTACAATCAGGGCTTCGCCCGGATTGAGTTCATGCACATCTTCTTTCTTCAGGTTGAATGCCGTCTGGATGACCGGGCGTTCCGACGCTACTACGGCCACTTCATCGTCGTGGTAATAAAATGCAGAGCGGATGCCCCATGGATCACGCAGTACAAATGCATCGCCGCAACCGATCAGCCCGCAGAGGGCGTAGCCGCCGTCCCAGATTCCGGATGCCCGTTTCAGCAAAAAAGGGATATCTAGTTTTTCCCCGATCTGACGACTCACTTCCTGGCCGGTCATCTGTTCTTTATCCAGATGATCGTACTGGTATTGTACCTCCCGGTCCAGATAATGACCGAGGGATTCGAGCATGACAAACGTGTCGGCATAATCGCGCGGATGCTGCCCTTCCTGGAGAAGTTGATGAAACATCTCGTCCACATTGGTCATATTGAAATTTCCCGCTAAGGCAAGGCTTCTCGATGCCCAGTTATTGCGGCGCAGGAGCGGATGTACATAGCTGAGGCCGCTCTTTCCGGTAGTACTGTACCGCAGGTGCCCAATGAAGAGTTCCGAAGCGAAGGGGACCGATGTTTTGACAAATTCTATATCATTCAATTGTTCCTTTGTGAATTGCTGAAACGATGTGTGTATATGGGAGAATATTTCCGAAATGGCGCCTGATCCCAGTGCCCGTTCCCTGAAAATAAACTCGTTACCGGGAGAAGCCTCCAGCTTCACAGCACCCAGTCCCGCTCCTTCCTGGCCACGGTTGTGCTGTTTCTCCATAAGCAGGTACATCTTGTCCAACCCGTATTGCCAACTCCCATACTTATTATAATAATAATCGAGGGGTTTGAGGAGGCGGATTACTGCAATCCCGCACTCGTGCTTGATAATGTCAGTCATTGATAAACCTTTCTGTAATAAGGATACAAATTTAGTCTTATTTGTGGAAATTCTACAGGTATCATAACGATAATCTTATCAAAAAAATGTCAATGATCCAATTTTTCGGACAGTTGGTGTTATCTTTGCCTGTATAAATGAAATTATATGGACTGGGAACGTTTATTATCTGCAAAGAGGTTTGGAATGGAGCATTATGAGAATGCGAAGAAACATGAACGTACGGAGTATCAACGTGATTATGACCGGTTGATTTTCTCGTCGCCTTTCCGCCGGTTGCAAAACAAGACGCAGGTATTCCCGTTGCCGGGAAGCATTTTTGTACATAATCGACTGACACACAGCCTGGAGGTCGCTAGTGTCGGCCGCTCCATGGGAGAAAACGTAGGACGTGAATTGCGAAAAAAATATCCCGGATCAGAAGCCCATTTCGAAGAGATCGGCTCAATTGTTGCTGCTGCATGCTTGGCGCATGACATGGGAAACCCGCCGTTTGGCCATTCAGGTGAAAAGGCGATTTCCACTTTCTTTTCTGAGGGAAAGGGAGCTTTTCTGAAGAGCGAGGTAGAGCAAGAAGGGGGCCGCTGGAGCGATTTCACCTGCTTTGAAGGGAATGCCAATGCCATACGGTTGCTGATGCACCAGTTCAGGGGAAGGCGGGAGGGAGGTTTTGCGATGACCTATTCCACACTGGCTTCTATCGTGAAATATCCTTACTCTTCGGAATTAAGCGGAGGGAAAAATAAATTCGGTTTTTTCGCTTCAGAGGAGGACGATTACCGTCAGATCGCGGAAGACCTGGGTATACTCAAACAAAACGAGTCTCCGTTGAGATTTGTCCGTTACCCATTGGTGTATTTGGTGGAGGCTGCCGATGACATCTGTTATCAGGTGATGGATATCGAAGATGCACACAAGTTACGTCTATTAACTACAGAGAAGGCCATAGAACTGTTCCTCGGTTTTTTTGAAGGTGAGAGCCGGGAGCGATGTGTGAGGATTTTATCATACGTGACCGATGTAAACGAGCAGATCGCCTATTTACGTTCCGCTGTGATCGGCCTGTTGGTCGGTGAATGTTCGGCACTCTTTCTTGCAAACGAAGGCCAGATTCTTGCAGGAGAATTCTCCGGCACACTTATCGGAAATGTTTCCCCTGTGATAGCAAAGGCTTATGGACGATGTGCCGAATTTGCCCTGCAATATATATATCGATCTAAAGACGTACTCGATATTGAATTGGCCGGTTACCGGATTATTGGATATCTGTTGGATGTTTTCACGGATGCCATTCGGAATCCCCAACATGCCTATTCAAAACTTCTTCTTGACAGGATTCCGGAGCAGTATGAAACCGATTCTACGACCCTTTATGGCAAAACTCAATCGGTGATCGATTACATTTCTGGTATGACCGATGTCTATGCGCTTGATTTATACCGCAAAATAACAGGAATGGGTTTGCCGGTTGTCTAATTTTGCTTACAATTTGACAAAAAACGATATTTTTTTATTTTTTATTGAAATTATTTGCTGAGATTTAATTTCTTTTTTATATTTGCATCGTGGTTTTTTCATAATAGTATTACTCATGTTTCGCACTTCCCTCAAACCATTGACAAAGAAATAGAAGGGAAAT
>NZ_JAXQGC010000055.1:0-41390 GCF_034331125.1 Proteiniphilum sp. | reverse complement strand
ATGATATAAAAATAAAACCGGCAAATATTGAGTTTTTGTCGGTTAATAGTGAAAACCTATTTCCCTGTTTCTGGTAAGCGAAAGGGCATCATCATCCAAAGTATTCACATCAATATTGTTCAGGTAGTAATGCCCGCTCGATGCGGTATCCAGGCAACCGAGGATATTCATTAACGTCGACTTACCTGAACCGGAAGGACCCATGATCGCCACATATTCGTTTTTTTCGATATGGAGGTTGATACCGTGTATGACAGGGATTTCACTTTCTCCGAGGGAATAACTCTTCTTCAGGTTTTTTATTTCTATCAACATATCATTTTATTTTATTCGTAACGGATAGAGTCTACCGGTTTCAAATTGGCGGCGTTCTTTGCCGGCAGATAGCCAAAACTCACCCCCACGATTACCGAAAAGGAGAATGCGATAAAAACGGAGTAGGGTTTGATAAAGGTGGTTATATCCGTAAACAGGGTAACGATCAACGACAACATTATACCGATCAGCACACCTATCAATCCACCGGTAATACTGATTGCCACCGATTCGGTGACAAACTGGCTCATAATATCGATCTTCCGGGCTCCTACCGATCTTCGGATCCCTATCTCGCGTGTACGCTCCATTACAGTTGCCAGCATAATGTTCATAATACCTATGCCTCCTACCAATAAAGATATGGCAGCAATGGCACCCAAAAGGAAGTTATAGATCTGCCGTTCTTTTTCTTCCTGTTTAAGAAGCTCGTAAGGGATCACAATACTGTAATCGTCATTATTGAAGTGATGTCTCTTTAATATCTCATCAATAATTCTGGAAGCCTCGATCAATTTATCCGAATTATTGATCTGAACCGTGATCTGCTGTATTTCGCTGGAGAGGATATTATCCCGTGTAAAACGGTTCAGGAACAAAGATAACGGCACATAGACATCCGTATTCAGATCCCTTGCAGCCAGTTCACCTACGGTTTCAGTGAAAAGACTTTTCGATGCCAGTACGCCAATCACTTCCAACCATTGGTCGTCTATCTTTACCAGCTTACCGATAGGGTCTTCACCTTTAAAAAAACTGGCAGCCACACCCGCACCCAGGACACAGACCTTTAATCGTTCGTTGTAATGTTTTTCATTGATGAAGTAGCCTTGTTGTACTTTATAATTCATCAAACTGAGAAAATCGGGTGTAATGCCTATAACAGTAGATTTTACCGATTTGTCATCAAACTTCACTTCGGTGTTTTTTTCTGCCTGCGATGCAACCCTTTCAACTCCCGGTACAATTTCCTTAATGACATTGGCATCCTGAATGGAAAGACCCTGGGAGAATTTAGCCCGCACCTCTTCCAGCTCTTCATCGGAGAGTGATTTTTCCCTGACAATGATATTGTTTACCCCCAAATCCTGGTATTTCGCAATAGCCTCGCGTTTTGCACCTTCCCCAATCGATAACATAGTAATCACCGATGCCACACCAAATATGATTCCCAGCATTGTCAGGAAAGAGCGAAATTTATGGTCGACCAGTCCCTGAAGTGCCAAGCGAATATTTTCACCGTATTGCATATGCTGTTTTATAAAAATTCACAACTCACTGTCATCCCCGGCTTTAATCTCTCATCCGGCTCTAATATACTGATTTCCACATCAAAAACTCTTTGACGGGATTTTTGGTCTTTCAACCTGCATAACTTCCCGATATAGGCTACTTCTCCTTCAAAGACCACCTTCGGCAATGCATCTAAACGAACTGCCACTTTTTGGTTGACATCTATTTTTAAAAAGTCAGCTTCATTCACCTGGGTATCCACTTTCATAAACTCCAGTTCGGGAACTTTGGCTAAATTATTTCCCGCATAAATATTATCCCCTATTTTGTATAGAGTAGGATTGACATTTTGCCGGTTCAATTCAATCTGAAATACGCCTGATACAGGTGTCCGTAAAGTAAGTGCCGGCAGCAATGCTTTTGCATTTTCTATCTCTTTTCTAATCTGTTCGACCCTGATCTCCTGAATTTTTAAATCATTAGCATTGATAATCTTATTCAACTCGTAAATCCTTTTCTCTTTCTCAAGATTGATCTCTGCCTGGTCAAACTCCAGTTTTTTTATCCGTCGTAACCGTTCCGATTCAAAACGGGATGCTTCCAATTCGATCTTTTTTAAATCGAATGACGCCAGTTCGTTTCTAATTCTCGATTCGCTTTCCTGTTCCCTATTTTCCTGTTCCACATACAATTTTTCCAACACGGCTAATTGTGTTTCCAGATTACTCTCCTGATCCAGGATAAATTTATTGATATCTGCGGGATCCAGTTGAGCAATCGAATCTCCTTTTCTCACTATTTCTCCATGATTCAGCAGCCCGATGATCTTCATTTGATACCAATGCCGCCCGTACCTCGGTATGACAAAGGATATGGAATTGATCGCAGCAAGCTCTCCCGTTTCTATAATGGTACTTCCATCTGATGTTCTTCTTTCATTGCCTTCCGACCAAACTCCCTTTTTACAGGAAATAGAAAACAACAGCAGGAAAAACACTACCGAAAGACTATATATAATGCTTTTTTTCATACAATCATTTTTTATTAATTGACAATTGACAGTTGACAATTATCCCGCCTCACTGCTTTCCGGTTTCTTCTCGTCGGATTCTACTGCAAAGGGATCCACCAGTGCAATTTCATCCCCTTCTTTCAGTCCATCGACAACAACCACGTAATCGGTATTATTCTGGCCGGTCTCAACTTCTATTTTATCATAACCACTTGTACTCTTTTTATAGACAAAGTTCTTATCTCCCTCTGGTCTCACCGCATCCAAAGGAATATAAAGCACATCTTCTATCTTGTCTATAATAATTCTGCAACTCACGGTAAGGCCGGGGAGCAGGTGCTTGTCCGATTCGTTCAGTAGTATTTCAACCGGAAATACTTTTATCTTCGATGATCCGTCTTTGTTCACGGCAAGATTGGCAATCGAGTTGACTGTCCCGGTGAAGATACTATCCGAAAATGCATCCGGCTTTATCTCGACTTTCAGACCTTTACTGATTTTCGCTACATCCACTTCGTTAATCCTTACCGTTGCTTTTAACACGGCCAGATCGGGGAGCTGGATAATGGGAAATCCACCCCAGCATTGATCGCCAATCTGAAATTTATTGTTACTGCTCCAGTTCCGCGAGATGATGGCAATTCCGGATGAAGGAGTAACCACAGACAATTTTTTCAGTGTTTCATGCGCTTCATCAAGCCGGGATTGAAATTGCATGATGGAAAGATTTTTTTGCTTCACTTCTTCCCTCTGTATTTTTATCCGGTTATCTATCTGTTCTTTGGCTCTTTCCAAAGCAATATCTGCCTTATCAAGATTCAGTTGTATCTCTTTTTTCTTTATCTCCGATTCATACTCTGCCGACTCAAATCGTATTTTAGATATTTCATGGGAAATTCGCGCCACCTCATAGCCGGCTCTCAGTTCTTCCAGATCGGATTTCTGCTGAGCGATCATCTTCTCAAACTCAGCCTTGGCTATTTCCAGACTCGACTCCGCTTCTACAATGCCTTTAAGAACTTCCGACGGGTCGAAAACGATGAGTGTGTCTCCTGCTTTCACCTCCTGTCCATCTTTTACCAGTTCGGTAATTTTCAGATTACCATATCTCCATGAGATAAGAGGCGCCACAATATTGATAGATTGTACAGCTTCTATTTCTCCTTCTTCATACAAATCAAGAAAAAGAGTTCCTTTTGCCACTTTTCCTACAGGTACTTGCTGAGTTTCTTTCCGGCCGCATGCAGCAAAGAATATCAAACAAAAAAGGAGAAAAAAAAGCGTATTAAACTTGTTCCTCATTTTATCAGTATTTATCTTATTGTTGTAAAATCATTGAAGCAATATCACACCCTAACGAATTGAGTCCGAGAGGAACCTCTTCCCTCTTATAAATGAAGCGGGCGGTTTAATCAGAGAAATTACTTCTCCCTTTCTTAAACCTGTGGTAACTATCGATTCTTTTATTGACGACGGGCCGGTTGCAATTTGGCGCATCTCATATTTATTATTATTCCTGACATACACGACCTTCATCGAATCAACATCATAAATGGCAATCTGGGGAATTACGATGGTATCTCCGATATAGGTTGTAATTACACGGCTGTTTGCTGTAAATCCCGGTTCGGGAAGCTGTATCACACTATCGATAGATGCTTCTACCTCAAAAAACTTCACTTTTGAATCTCTTTTATAGGGTTGTCCGACGGGTAATTTTTTGGTTATTCTTCCATATGCACTGTTCCCCGGCATGGCCTCAAAGGTGTAAGCCACAGAATCGTTTTCATTGATCTGTTTGAAATCTGTTTCATTGACAGCCATTTTCACCTTCATTTCCGACATCTCAGGGATAATAACCACCGGCATATTATTCCAGACATTGTCCCCCACTTTTAACTTGGCGCCTGTCATGCGGGAATCGGCAATAATAGCCAATCCTTTTTTAGGAGCCCTGATAGTCAACTCTTCAAGAATTTTTTCTGCTGATTGTAAACGGTTGGTCAACTGCTGGATATTTATTTCCAACTTTCTTATTTCGGACTGATTAATGATATCAAGGGCATTCAGTTTCTGTTCGAATTTTACTTTTTCTATGTATGCCCTTTCAAGTTCTAATTCCTTGATTCTTCTCTGGGTTGGCGTGGCAAATTTGAGTTGCAAGGAATCAAGATGGGCGATGTCCGTATCGACCTCGTTATTCTTCACCTGTGCTTCCAAGAGAGCGTATTGCATCTTCAAATCGGCATTGACCTTGTTCAATTCAGCCGTAGCATTTTCCAATGCAATTTGCAGGTTGTCATAGTTGTTCTGTTGATTATTATCCTCAATAATACATACTATATCTCCTTCGTTGACATATGTACCATTATCAATCAGGAAGGTGACTATCCCGTCTACATTACCCGGACAAGCCAAGGTTGTAAACCGGATAGGCTCGACTATACCTTCAATTAAAATCGAATTCTCAAAATCCGTTTTGGAAACGGTATAAGTAGATATACTCTCTTTATTTTTCAAATTACATGAAGAGAGACAAAAGAATAAAGTTAAAATAAAAATTATCTTATCTTTTTTGAAGATAATATGATTAGATCGATAGTGCAATAAAAAAAATTTTGGTATTCACCCCTGTTTGTTGCAAATATCGAAAAAAAAGATGATATACCAAAAAATATTACACCTAAAAATGATATCAACTCAATCCTTCCACTTCTCCGTTAACGATATCTATCCGTTTGGCCTGCGGATCGGCGGGTAATCCGGGCATACGCATCATCTCACCGGCGATGGCAACGATAAACTCCGAACCGCGGTTAATCACCAGATCATTGATTTTAAACCGGAAATCTTTAGCTACTCCATACCATTTGGGATCGGCTGAGAAAGAGTATTGTGTTTTAGCGATGCATACCGGCATCTTTTCGAGGGGTGTTCCTTCAATCAGTTTCAGCTTTTTCAATGCTTTCTCACCCATTACCACATCGCGTGCACCATAAATCCGTGTGGCAATCCTGGTAAGTTTGGTCTCGATATCATCCTCATCGTCGTAAGTAAATTTCAAATCCCCTGATGGTCTGTTCTCGACGGCATCTACTACCGCTTCGGCCAACTCCACGGCACCTGCACCTCCGTCGGTAAACGCCTCATTGACAGCAAACGACACTCCACGATCATGACAAAAGGTACGTACCATATCGATCTCTTCAGCGGTATCAAAAGCATATTTATTAAATGCCACCACGACCGACTGACCAAAACCAGCCAGGTTTTCAAGATGTTTCCCCAGATTCTCCAATCCTTTTCTCAAACCTTCCATATCGGGCTCTTTGATCATCTTCTCCGGTGTGCCTCCGTGCATCTTCAACCCCTGCGCTGTAGCAACAATGACGGTCAGTTTGGGACGCAATCCGCTCTTACGGCACTTGATATTGAAAAATTTCTCTGCACCCAGATCAGCCCCGAAACCTGCCTCAGTCACCACGTAATCACCATATGACATCGCCATTTTGGTAGCCAGGACCGAGTTACATCCATGCGCGATATTGGCGAACGGACCACCGTGTATAAAAGCAGCTGTATTTTCAGTAGTCTGCACCAGGTTAGGATGGATGGCATCTTTCATCAATACGGTGATAGCGCCTGCCACGCCCAGATCTTTTACAGTGAATGGTTCACCGTCGATCCTGTATCCCAGGAGTATATTCTCTATCCGTCTGCGGAGATCGGGTTCATCTTCTGCTAAGCAAAGGATAGCCATCAGCTCTGATGCAGCGGTAATATCGAAACCTCCTTCCTGAGGTATCCCGTTACCCGGTCCGAGTCCCGTAACAATATAACGCAGATTTCGGTCGTTTACATCCAGTACCCGTTTCCAGAGCACCTCTTTGATCGCCTCGCCAGTACCTTGCACGCGAAAGATATAGTTGTCGAGCAGCGCAGAAATGGTATTATGGGCTGTGGTCACAGCATGGAAATCACCAGTAAAATGGAGATTGATGTTTTCCATAGGAAGCACCTGGGCATACCCTCCACCCGCAGCACCGCCTTTCATCCCGAATACAGGACCTAATGAGGGTTCGCGTAATGCAACGATAGCTTTCTTCCCGATTTTGTTCAATCCCAACGCCAACCCTATGGAAACGGTTGTCTTACCGATACCCGCCTTGGTAGCGGTAATCGCCGTCACTAATATAAGATTACTACGGTTAATTCTTTCCTGATCGATAAGATGGAGAGGTATCTTTGCCATATGTCTTCCGAAACCGATCACTTCTTCGCGATCGATCCCGATACTCTCTGCTATATCTTTAATTTTTCTCAGGGGTGTTTCCCTTGCAATTTGAATGTCTGGTTTCATCTAAAATTGATTTGCTGATTTATTAATTTGCTGATTTAAAGATTTGTTGATTAACGCCTCGTCACATCCTCCACTTCATTTCATACTTTTGGTTCTAATTTTATTTAAATCATCACATTTCCACATCATCGAATTAACCAATCATTTCAGCTTTTCTTCCAGCATGATCAACTGATCACGCAATTGTGCCGCCTCTAAGAATTCCAGTTTTTTTGCCGCGGCCATCATTGCTTTCCTCGTCTGTTCAATTTTTTTCTTCAGGTCGTCGGTCGAAGCATACTCAGGTATCGGTTCCGCCGCCAAAGCATAATAATCCGGTTCTATATATGCTTTTGCTTCAGCTATTATTTTATATTCTCTGGTCAATACCGATGAGCGTGCCTTCTTTATCTGCTGCGGTGTGATGCCATGCTCTTCATTATATTTTATCTGCTTTTCACGCCTGCGATTGGTCTCGTCGATAGTCATCCGCATACTATCGGTCATTTTATCGGCATAGAAAATTACCTTTCCGTTCACGTTACGTGCCGCACGACCGGCTGTCTGGGTAAGAGATCGATGGGAGCGGAGAAATCCTTCCTTGTCGGCATCCAGTACTGCCACAAGCGATACCTCGGGTAAATCCAACCCTTCGCGCAACAGATTTACACCGATCAACACGTCGAACAACCCGCTACGCAATTCATCCATGATCTTCACCCTCTCCAATGTCTCTACATCGGAGTGGATATAATTACACCGTACACCATTCTTTGTCAGGTAATCGGTCAGTTCTTCGGCCATCCGTTTGGTGAGAGTAGTCACCAATACCCGCTCATCGACCTCCACCCGTTGCCGGATCTCTTCCATCAGGTCGTCGATCTGGTTCAGGCTGGGACGTACATCTATAGGCGGATCGAGTAACCCTGTAGGACGAATCAACTGGTCGACCACAATACCTTCCGATTTTTCCAGTTCATAATCAGCAGGAGTGGCGCTTACAAAAATAATCTCAGGGGTAAGTGCTTCAAACTCTTCAAACTTCAGCGGACGATTATCGATCGCTGCCGGAAGCCGGAAACCAAACTCTACAAGATTGATCTTGCGGGAGTGGTCGCCCCCGTACATAGCACGGATCTGCGGGATGGTGACATGGCTTTCGTCAATAACAGTAAGATAGTCTTCGGGAAAGAAGTCGAGAAGACAGAAAGGACGTGTACCGGCGGCACGGCCGTCGAAATAGCGGGAATAGTTCTCTATCCCGGAGCAATAACCTATCTCCTTGATCATCTCCAGGTCATAGGTCACCCTCTCGTAAAGTCGCTTGGCCTCATACGGTTTTCCGATAGACTGAAAGAACTCCACCTGTTTTCCCAGATCGATCTGTATTTCATCTATCGCCCTGTTAATACGTTCCTGCGTGGTGACAAAAAGGTTGGCTGGAAATATCCGGTAAGAATCCAACCGTTCAATGGTGATCCCGCTGAGTGGATCTACCGATTCAATACTCTCTATCTCATCTCCCCAAAAGATAACGCGGATGATATAATCGTGGTATGCCAGGAAAACATCTACCGTATCGCCTTTCACCCGGAAATTCCCCCGGTTGAAGTCGGCCGTTTCGTTACGTGAATAAAGACTGTTTACCAGCAGGCGCAATAATTGGTCGCGCTCCATCACCTGCCCCTCACGGATATCGATAGTCGTCTTGTTAAAATCTTCGGGATTCCCGATACCATACAGACAGGAAACTGAAGAAACCACTATCACATCGTTTCTTCCCGAAAGCAGTGAGGAGGTGGCTGCGAGCCGTAGTTTTTCAATTTCATCGTTGATGGAAAGATCCTTTTCTATATAGGTATCGGTCGTCGGAAGATAAGCTTCCGGCTGATAATAATCGTAGTAGGATACAAAATATTCCACCGCATTATTTGGAAAGAAACTCTTGAACTCGCTATAAAGTTGTGCTGCAAGTGTTTTATTGTGACTCAGCACTAAGGTGGGTTTATTTATCTGTGCAATCACATTGGCCACCGTAAAAGTCTTACCCGATCCGGTAACACCTAACAGGGTCTGATAAGGGACTTTCTGCCGGAGTCCCTCTACCAGTGCCGCGATTGCTTCCGGTTGATCTCCGGTAGGTTGATATGCTGATGTAAGTTGAAAATCCATAGGTATTCTTTAACAAACAGAATTGAATTTAGTTTTCAGGATTGCTGTCTTGTACAACGCCTGTAACCATTACCACTAAGGCGCTTCAGGATAAGGCTTTGTTTCAAATATGCTGACAATCTGAAACAGTGTATCCAGCTCAATGTGGGCAATATAGCCATGTACCTCTTCCGTGGCACCATCTTTCTGATAAGATTTCCGAAGTGGGACATTGATTTTGTAATGGTTGCTGCTCGTCACTTCATATTGTAGTGACTCCAGATCCGGAGTAAATTTCAGAGTGGCACCTTCTGTCTGTGCACCCGTCACAAGCAGCTCACCGGCAATTCTTTCACGGGTAGCGGCACCTGAATTGAAGAAGCGATACACAGTAGGTGCCAGATAGCGAACCATACCATTATGATCTAAGGCAGAAAGGGCTATAAAAAATCCGCCTACTGTAGCACGTATACTATCCAATGTAACGGCATCGGTCGATTGCGGCCGGGAAAGCAAATCATATCTCTTTCGTGCTTCTGCAATATAATCGCCTGCAATACCACCGTTCTCAGCCAACATGATATAATCAGAGTATGACTCTGGCGTATTCATTTGCAAAGTGCCTATCCATATAAGTGAATCGAGTCTTGTCCTTACTAACGGGGCGTAAGGACTATCGGTATGCCTGTCTAAGAAATCACGCAACTCGGTAACGTTGTCAGTTTCTTTCATCTTTTCCCATGCGGCGGCTTCTTCCGATTTCAGTCTGCGCAGGCCGGCCTGTGCTTCGTCAAAGTGCGCACCCCGCGGATGTGCTTCCATATAAGCCAGATATCCCTCTACCGAATTTACTTTTACAGCTGCATCCCATCCGCTGCGATCCAGGTTACTTTTGCGGATAGTCTCATTATAAACAAAAAAAACGCCAGTTAATAAGGTAATCACTAATAAAAACAGTAATGGAACCCCTATTCCTTTTTTCTTCTTCATTACCGTTTTTTCCGATTTCAAATCCGGTTCCAGACCTGATTCCGGTTCCACGTCAGGCTCTTTATCGACATGAGTCATTTCTGATTTCACGTGATTGCCCGTCTCCTTCTTATCCTCTACGTGTTCTTGCACACGTAAATCCTCAGCAACAGAAGCGCTCCCTATTTCAATTTCTTTCGGAATATCTACTTCATACTCAGTATGGATCTTCCTTGTACAATCATCACAAAAAAGGGCTTCTTCCGTTTTGGTTTTTCCACAAAGGGGACAGGATTGAGACATAGTTTTTTCTAAATTCTTATTGAACCTTTACTTACTTAAGTTTCGCATGTAAATTCATAATGTATGCAACTAAAACGGAGACCTTTAAATATTTTGTGGGGACCCATAGCGCGAGATGTACGAAACTTGAATTACTTATCTACAAATTTACAAGATTTTATTTTGATACAGCCATAATTCATATAGTAATTGGCTATTATACTTTTTATTTTTCCACCTTCATATGAGATTATTTTGGCGAGAAGAGACAAATATTGTAAATTTGAGTACGGATTTCCAATATGGAAGTGGATTGTAAATCGGCTAATCAACAAATCAGTAAATCATCAAATGAGTTATATAAAAAAACGAATCCAATCTTTTGCATACGCCTTCAGGGGTCTGTATTTTTTATTCAAAGAGACACCTAATGCGCTGATACATTTAATAGTGGCAATTATTGCGATTTCGTCAGGATTCATATACAAGATATCTTACAACGAATGGCTTGCCATTATCATTGTTATCGGCGCTGTGTTTTCCATGGAAGCCATAAATACGGCCCTGGAAAGATTATCTGATTATACTTGTAACAAAGAGATTCATCCCGCTATCAAAAAAGTGAAAGACCTTTCAGCCGCAGCAGTTTTGATCGTCGCTGTGGCTGCATTGGCAGTTGGGATTACTATCTTTCTACCCAAAATTTTCTGATATTGTATGGCTGAATCTTCTGCTTTTCCTGTAGGTTTTTCCACTGATACTATCCGCGTTCAACTCCTGAAAGTTGACAGGGAGAGGAAATTGCTTATATGCATGACCATGGAGAATCCGGGCACGGCACTGATTGCCAGATATGGGATTTCACCGGAGAACCGCGTTTTTGACAGTTCAGTAGAAAGATTTCAGGAGGGAGCCAACCTGAACCTGATAGATTCTGTTATCGACGGCAATGGTTTTCTTATCCCTAACTATATCATCCTAGAACCTGATTATCTGATTGATGCTTCCGCAATCGCGGAATGTTTTCAGGATTATTCAATCTCCCCGCTCCATTATTTCCGCAACAAATTTGAGGAAAAAGAAAATCGTTCCTATCTGCTACTGGGAAATTTAGCAAACTTCTTCCTCGATGAACTGGTGTTTGCAGAAAATCCTGAGAAAGTTTCCTTCAGGGATGTATTCCTTCGGTCGTTTAAACAATCGCCTTTCGAATACGCCAGTTGTGAAGATATCCGCAGCGAGAGCGATTTCCGGGTATTCATGGAAAAAGCAAGAAGTCAGTTTGAAAATATTAAACGGGTAATTCGCACGGATTTTCCGGAAAGAGGTATCGATCTGCACCACTGTACGCTGGAGCCTTCGTTTTTTTGCGAACGGTTCGGGTTCCAGGGACGACTCGACCTGTTACAACCTTACTCCGACGAAACAGATGCCCGGATCGTAGAACTGAAATCAGGCAGAATTCCATTCCCTTATTCCGACAACGAGAAGATCTCGCTCAATCATGAAGTACAGACTGCCGTGTACCGTCTGATGATAGAGACCGTTTTCGGAAAAAAGGCACAGGGAGTAGATGCCTCTATTCTCTATTCGGCTGGAAGCCGACCCGGAGAAAATCTCCGCACTGCTGCGGTTGACGGGGAGTTGGAGAAATCAATCCTGAATATCCGTAACCTGATCGTAGCCAACGAACAGATTCTGATCCGGGGAGAAAACAAAGATGCAGAGGCGTTGTTCGAATCATTGTTCAACCTCATTCATACAAAACAAAGATTACCTGCCTTCTTCATCGAAAAAATAGAACGGATACGTTTTCTACTGTCGAGTTGCAGCGATCTGGAACGACTTTTTTTCTATCGATATATCCGGTTTATCTCAAGGGAATTGTATCATCAAAAAATCGGCGATATAGCCTATGAAACGCCGACAGGCACAGCATCACTGTGGAACAGCGCTTTCAGCGAACGTGCCGAAGCGTTGGACGTACTTTTCGATCTTTCTATCCTGGAAATCGATGATTCGGGAAACGATATGACAATCCTATTCGCCCGTAACCAGGCAGGAAACGATATTGTCAATTTTAGGGAAGGAGAGATATGTATTGTCTATCCCAGGCAAAATGACAATGACACGGTACTGAATCGGCAAATATTGAAAGGCACCATCGCAAGGATTACCGCATCGACAGTGGAAGTACGCTTTCGTTATAAACAGAAAAACCACAGTTTTTTTAAAGAGAACCGGCTCTGGGCTATAGAACATGACTCGCTGGATTCCAGTTATAACAGTATGTACAAATGCCTCTTCGCTTTTTTGAATGCTCCTACGAAAAAGAAAAAGATACTGATGGGACTGATACCCCCGGAAACAAGCGATCAAAATAAAACTTACCGGGATGAAACTCATCCGATAGAGACTTCACCAGAGGCAGGCTATCCTGAAAATATCATCCGGAGAGCGATGGACACCCAGGACTACTTCCTGATTATAGGCCCTCCCGGCACAGGGAAGACATCCATCTTTGCCCGACGCCTCATTGAAGAATATCACGCACAACCGGAAAAGAATATCATGGTACTCGCCTACACAAACCGTGCAGTAGACGAGTTGTGTGAAGCCGTCAACGCCGCTTTCGGATGTAAAAAGGGAGAGTGTGACGCCTATATACGCGTGGGTACGGAGCTCTCCTGTGCCGAACCCTATCGTCATCGGTTGCTGCAAAGGATCTCGGAGAAAGCCAAAGACAGGGAGTCGCTACGGCACGAGATAGAAAGGAGCCGTATATACATATCTACCCTTGCCTCCATCAACGGGCGAATGGAGCTTTTCAACCTCAAACATTTTCATATAGCTATCATCGATGAAGCATCCCAGATACTGGAACCACAGATTATCGGCCTCCTACCCCGTTTCGACCGGTTTATCATGATCGGTGATCACAATCAACTATCGACCATCGTGTTGCAGGAGAGTCAATTTTCAGGCATCAATGAACTGGCATTGCGTGAGGCTGGATTTATTGATTGCCGTGATTCTCTATTTGAGCGGCTGTTACGCCGCTGTAAAGCAAAAGGATGGCATCACGCCTATGCGCAACTCACCCATCAGGGGCGGATGCACAACGACATTGCCGCTTTTCCCGCAACCAGCTTTTATTCCGATAAACTATTTCCCGCACTCGACTGGCAATCGGAAGATTGGACACTGCACAGCCCGTCGGATAATATTTTTGACTGTTGGATAGCCACCAAACGCACCGCCTTTTTTTCGACGGAAAAAATCTATGGATCCCCTATTTCTGACAAAATCAATGAGGCTGAAGCAGATCTGATCATCACTCTTCTGGCATCTATCCGTAATGTGTATGAAGCAAACGGTAAGATTTTCGATACGGGATCGATCGGCATTATCGCCCCCTACCGGAACCAGATCGCCCTGATCAAATATAAACTGTCGTTAACAGACATTCCGCACCGGGAAAAAATCATGATCGATACTGTGGAGCGATATCAAGGGAGCCAGCGTGATGTGATACTGATTTCGTTCTGTGCAAATAAACCCTATCAGATGAATTTTCTTTGTAACCTGAACCATGATGGAACGGTGGATAGAAAACTCAATGTGGCCATTACCCGTGCACGCCGGCAGCTTTTTCTTGTCGGTAATGCCACCATCTTACGTGAATCGCCGGTCTATGCAGACCTGCTCGACTTTTACAGGCAAAAAGAGATCTACTCGATCATCAGTGACAACACGAAACCAATAATGGTGTAAGCCAAAATAATCTTTCAAAGGATGAAGGAAAAGATTCAATTTTTTCATACAACTTTTTTTGTTGTCACATTTTTTTATACCTTTGCAGTCCCATTGTCTTATGGTGTAATGGTAGCACAACAGATTCTGGTCCTGTTTGTCCAGGTTCGAGTCCTGGTAAGACAACAACGAAAACCCGCTTAATGGCGGGTTTTATTATTTCGTCTTCCCCATAAGCACAGGAGAAGACGAAACCAATTGAATATAAAGAGGCAGATAATTACCTATGAAAGAGCTTTCTCGTAATTCTTCTCAACTGCTGCCCAATCGAGCACCGACCAGAAAGCATCGAGATAATCGGCACGTTTGTTCTGATACTTCAGGTAGTAAGCATGTTCCCATACATCCACCCCCAAAATCGGACAGCCTTGGTTAGCAGGATTGACATCCATCAAGGGGTTATCCTGATTTGGAGTAGCAACAACGGACAATGATCCGTCTGCTTTTACCACCAGCCATGCCCAGCCTGATCCAAACTGCCCCAGACCGGCTTGCTTGATCTGCGCTTTCAGTTCGTCGAGGCTGCCAAAGGTCTTATTGATTTCGTCTGCCAATTTCCCGGAGGGTGCAGTTTTTGGCGAACCGGATAAAATCTTCCAGAACAGGGAATGGTTGTAATGCCCGCCACCATTGTTTCTCACAGCAGGCGCATATTTACTTATCTCTTTCAGGATTTCTTCCAAACCCTTAGACTCTGCTTCGGTACCGGCAATGGCCTTATTCAGATTGTCAACATAAGCCTGGTGATGACGTTGATGGTGGATAGTCATCGTCTCAGTGTCAAAATGAGGCTCTAACGCATCATAAGCGTAAGGCAATTCAGGTAATGTGTAGCTCATAATTTTACTTTTTAAATGTTTACTATTTATATGACTCTGTAAATGCATATACCAATCAACAATAAATCAATCATATTGTTGTTTTATTTCATTGATTTAACAAACCAGGGCCAATCAGCATAAAATTACTCCTTCAACAAGTTAAAATATAATAATCACTTTATTTTTATTCAAAAGAAAATATCTTTGTATCGATAATATATTAACTGGAGGAGACCAATATGGACAGGCGCAAATTTATAAAGGCCGGAATAGTAGCGGGTACACTGATAGGGACAAATATCCGCAATGCCAGTTATGCACTTCCTTTTAACGTAAAGGATGAAACCGACACGAAGGATGATGCATACCTGGACAGTAAAGTGATACTGGGAGCTACCGGGCTTACGGTACCTCTTATGGCCATGGGATCCGGCACTTCCGGTTGGAATAATGCATCCAACCAGACCCGCTTGGGTATGGAGCAATTTGTCAGATTGGCAAAGAATGCATATGACAGGGGGATGAAATTCTTCGAGATGGCCGAATCATACGGATCCCATCCTTTTTTCGGAGAAGCAATGAAAGGTCTGCCAAGGGAAGAGCTGACACTTCTTACCAAAATAGCCAAAACTGACGGAGTTTCTGCCGCTGAGACACGAAACAAGATCGAGTCTTATCGCAGGGAACTCGGTACAGATTATATTGATATTATCCTGTTACACTGTATGACTTCGGGCGGATGGGCCAACAGCCGTCAGGGAGTAATGGAAGGATTGTCCCGGGCTAAGGAAGATGGCATTGTAAAAGCTGTCGGTATCTCCGCCCACAATCTCGAAGCACTTCAGGAAGCTGTTGAATCACCCTGGGTAGATGTAATACTTGCCCGTATCAATCCTTTCCAATCGCATATGGATGGAACCCCAGACACAATCCGGGACTTATTGGGGGAAGCACGTCGAAAAGGGAAAGGTGTGATCGGCATGAAAATATTCGGTGAGGGCAAGCATGTCAAGGAGGAAGAGCGTGAACAATCGCTACGCTATGCCCTTACAGAATCCAATATACACTGCATGACGCTCGGATTTCAAAGTATCGGGCAGATGAACGATGCTATTGCTCGAGTTGTACGCATTCGGAAAGAGATTGCCTGATCTACTCTTATCGCAGTCGTTTCCTGTCAAATAAAGGCATTCTTTTATAAATGATTTCAAACCTTTTTCACCTATCTTTGATAATTGGAGGTAAACTGTAAGACAGAGACAAACCCTTCAATTACATTAGACTTTTCAATTTTTATTTATACAAAAGTTCAGACAATGCCTGTCCATCAAGGATTTATCCGGCAAGAACAAGACTACATGACCCGTATAGTTACACTTCTGCTTATTACATTTTGCGTTGCTGTTTCCTCAACGCTTTATGGGCTAACAACTGACAGTATATATCAAAATGAATCACTTACGCTTGAACCGGTAGAAGTAATTGCCTATTTCAACCAGCAACCTATTTTAGGATTAACTGCTTCGGCACAATCTGTTTCTTCAAACCTTATAGAAACACAACAGGCCACGACACTTTTACCGGCGTTGAATATGGTAGCCGGTGTTCGTATGGAAGAGCGTTCGCCGGGAAGTTACCGGTTGGCAATACGTGGTAGTCTGATCCGGTCTCCATTTGGTATTCGCAACGTCAAAATATATATAGATGAATTTCCTTTGACCGATGCAGGAGGTAATACCTACCTAAATTTGATAGATCCTGCTTCCATATCTACAATACACGTGCTAAAAGGACCTGACGGCTCGCTTTACGGGGCCAATTCAGGAGGTGTGATCCGCATTCAACCTAAAGGATTTGGCACGCCCCGGAACCAAGGGTTTCTTTTGTTAAGCGGGGGCTCTTTCGGATTGTTCCAGGAGCAATTTTCCATACAACGAAAAGTAAATGATAGTTATGCTTTTTCAATAGACCAATCATTTACCCGTTCGGATGGCTACCGGGAAAATACAGCATTAAACAAAAAGACCTTTCAAACGTCCCATAAATGGCAATATTCTGAGAACAACGAACTAAGATTTATCGCCCTATATACTGATTTAGGTTATCTCACTCCGGGCGGGCTTACAGAAGACCAAATGCATGAAAATCCAAGGATGGCACGCCCTTCCAGTGGGTCAACACCCTCTGCTGTAGAACAGGAATCAGGTATATACAACAGGACATTTTTTGGAGGTATTGCCCACAACGCACGAATCAGCGGGAGGTTATCCCATACCATTAGTGTTTTCGGTTCACACACCGATTTTGAAAATCCGTTTATTACCAATTATGAATTCCGGAAAGAGAAAAATCTGGGTATCCGCACTTACTTTTCCTATAGAAATGTGGATCAAGAACAGTTTCAATGGCAGATGCAATTTGGTTTCGAGGGACAAAAAGGGTGGAACAGAATTGATAATTATGACAATGAAAAGGGTACAGCCACTACCCCACAAGCAAAGGATAACCTGGATAATACCCAGGGCAGTTTCTTTTATCGGGCAATGGCTTATCTATATAACCGTTGGACCATCGAAGCCTCATTAGGCATCAACCGGGTTGAAATCAACTATACCCAACGCTATCCCGAAGTTCCAGATCCTGATGGCAGTGCCGGTTTCGGGAATATATGGATGCCGAGAATTGCCACCTCTTATATACTAAGAGAAGGCTTAGCCGTCCGCGGTTCCATATCAAAAGGATATTCACCGCCTACCATTGCCGAAGTACGTTCTTCTGATAATATCATCAATACCGATCTGACAGCGGAAACAGGAATAAACTACGAATTGGGAATACGTTGGGAAACCGCAGGAAGGAGATTTATCGCAGATGTAAGTCTCTACAATTACAATATGGATAATGGAATTGTACGACATCTCCGTGATAATGGTGCCGAATTTTACCTGAATGCCGGAGAAATAAAACAAAAAGGGATTGAAGCCTCGATTTGGGCCTACCTGTTACCCATGCAAACCGGCAGGTTTATACAAACCCTGAGCCTCCAATCCGCCGTATCATATAACCATTACCGATTTGGAAACTATCAGGTGAACGACAACGATTTTTCCCGGAACAAGGTAACTGCCGTACCCGATTGGGTATGGACGAATTCACTGTTTATTACTTTTCCCAAACAGTTCAGATTGAATGTTTCCCATAATTTCACTTCGGCTATGCCGCTAGATGATGCAAATAGTTTCTTTTCGGACAAATTCCATCTGGTTCAACTGAAAGGGAGCTGGAACCGGAAAATGAATCAATCACTACAAATAGAATTTTTTGCGGGGATAGATAATTTGCTGAATGAGAAATATAGCTTAGGCAACGACATCAATGCTTTTGGTAATCGCTTTTTCAACCCTGCACCCACAAGAAATTATTATGGAGGAACTAAGCTCTCATTTTAGCATATCAGAACGGATAACCGATAGCGAAATGGAAAGCCAAATCGCGGCGGAGGTTCGGTTTGAAGATCGTCCACCGGGTACCTGCCGGAAGTCCGGGATTGTGCGCTTTCATCCCTCCGTCAACCCTGAGCAACAAGAAGTCGAGATCTAAACGCAAACCAAGTCCATATGCCACGGCCAGTTCCTTGTAAAAACTGTTCCATGCGAACATACCACCCGGCTGCTCCACATAATCCCGGATAGTCCATATATTTCCGGCATCTACAAAGGTTGCCAGTTCAAACCGTCCGGTAAGCTTACGGCGGAACTCCACACTGAGGTCGAGTTTCATATCTCCTATCTTACGTCCAAAATCGGATCCTGCTGAGTCCCTACTATAGGTACCTGGACCCAAAGCACGTGTGCTCCAACCTCTTACGCTGTTAGCCCCTCCTCCGAAATAACGTTTTTCGAAAGGTAATACGTTGGAATTTCCGTAAGGATACGCCAGTCCTACTGCAAGATGTGCGGCAATAGTATTTTTGTCGTCAAAAGCATGCGATGCGGAGATATCAAAATCCCCTTTCACATACTCCGAATAAGGTTGTTTAAAGAATGTCTCGAAGCCTTTGTCATTCACTTCACCTCCCCCCAGACCGGTAACGATACGGGGCAACCATCCGGCCAGTTCAATCCCTGATCGAACTCGAATAGGAACAGCAGGCATACTGCGTCTCCCAAGACGATTATAGTTGGTATAGGTGATATTGTATGTAGTGCGTACAATCAACAGGTCATCGTAACTATAGCGCAAGATTGGGTTGGCATCCTCATCCATATAAAGCTCTTCGAATCGTTTGGATTTCCAGGGCATCCTTACATAGGTTACCCCTATCGGTTCAAGCATATGTTGTAATTGCCATTCCATAGAAGCCCACTGAAAGCGGGTGGATAGGTTAAAGAACTGACGCAGGTATTCAGGCCGTTTCTGGAAGTTGATACCTGCCGAAAATTCCGTTGATGCCGAGGGTTGGTCTCTGAGTCGCTTCATCAGCCACGGAAGCATCAACTGGGGGATGGAAAGGAATGCCTCAGCCCCATATTCATAGAAACTGTTGTCGAGGAGATTGAGGCTGTCTGAAGGTGTGATAAATTCGTAAGCAGCATTTAATTGCACCCGGAATGTTTCTCCCCCTTTCAGGAAGTTGCGGTGCTCATAGGCCACATTGCCAGCAACCCCAAGGTCGCCCGCCGAATTGGTACCATCCACCCCGAAGCGCATGTAGTGGAGATTTCCCGGATAAAGGGTGATTCTCGAATCGATATATGCCGAATCGTTCCGCACCTCAGGCGTTAAGTTGATAGACGTCTGGTTCACCGGCCCCATCCCGTTCAATGACGCATAGGTTCGCTCAACCATCCTGTCGGCATAGAGTCGTCCGGGACGTAAAAAGGTATTATAATAGACTGCCCGTGGACGCAGAAAACGATCTTTTTCCGAGATAACTTGTATCCCTCTATAATTTACCGTATCCAGCTCCAAAGAAGAACGACGAACCGAATCCTGCAAGAGAACCGGATCTACCCCGTTGATCACGGTCACATTCCCCATATAGTACTGCTGGTGGTAAGTCGAATCGGAAGGATTGTTGAGGGCAAGCGTCACATCCACCTGATTTGTTCCTACGGTAGTATCTGCAATAAAATAGAAGTTATCTTTCAAAAAATTGTAATATCCTCTGTTCCTCAGTATGGTAGTCATTCTTTCCCGCCCCTCTTCCAATACGGATAGGTCAAAAAGATCTCCCTCTTTCATCAGTTCGAGCTGTCTGGTCCGGTTCAGGATATTATAAATAGTAGTATCAACCGAATGGATCGTGTCGGTAAAAGTGCGGATGCGATGAGGTTCATTGCCGGTCACATTATAAGTGACATTGGCTTTCTTGTCTTTCTTTACCACATTGGTATCGACTTCAGCATTCAGGTATCCCTTATTTTTAAGGTGCAACCGGATCTGTTCAGCCGAAATAACAGCCAACTGCTCATTATAGAGTACGGGCGGTTCGCCGTATTTGAGGAATTGCCTGTTCATCCATGTGGAGGTGTCATTGGGGGTATTATACATATGCAGCTTCACCCTTCCCAACAAGATCATCGACGAGTTAGGCTTCTGCCGCAGGTAAGGCTCCAGGGCAGACGACCCAATACCTCTCACGTCTGACTTTATATCAGTCTTGTTGAGAAGATAACTTCCCTCCGGCACTTTTTTGGTTACGTTACAGGCAGCCAAAGTAAATATCCACAATATAAGGAATATATAATTCTTCATACAATCAGCAGAGTAAAATTACAAATTAGTAATCACCAATTACTAATCATCATCAAATCATCTCATTATCTATCTTTTATGGCGCGTAGCACTTTAATCCTCTTCCTTCGGTCTGACAAACCTTAAGTCAAACAAATCCTTGAACTCTTTGGCCTCCCTGGTAACCATAATCCCTACCCCTTGCGTGGTGAGTGAGCGACGGTAAAAACGTTGATTAGCCCTATTAAAAGCACGCAACATAAGCCAGGTGTTGATATCATACTCTAATTCAAACTCTCCCAGAAATTGCTGTTGGCCCCCCACCAGCATACTATTATCTCCATAGCTCAGGTTGGTGTTTATACGCAGCCGGTTGTCCATCAAACGGGTGGAGACATCCACCCCCATCCTTACGTTTTCGAGGCTGCCGTCGACCGACTCCAGGTTGGTACTGACCGACCAGTTATCCCTCAGTGCTCTGGCAAAGAGAGCATCCAATCCTCTGGAGAGCGCATTAGCCGCGACATTTGTCACTGTCGAAGAACCGAAATTCATATCCGGAGACCCCTCCGCCGGCATAAAACCGCCGGTGGTTACCAGATATACCACCTGAAGTATCTTCGCCTCCTCATTCGGCATAAAGCTTTTTACCCGCTGTTGCACATCATTGGAGTTTTCCGGCAATTCAACATCAAATTGCAGGTCCATCCCTTGCAGATTACCTCTGATCTGTAGTAGTGCATTCACCGGTACCCGCGTATTGGCCAGTTCAGATTTAAAAGTGCTGCTGAGTGCTGCCAGATCCGCCCTTACAGACCTGTAAGCAGTTACATTGAACTGCGTATTCATTGGATTACCTTCCATAGAGAGCCTGCTTCCTTCGCGAATATTGAACTCTATTGTACGAAGATTCTGTAGGTTGTAATGAAACTTTCCACTATTGAGGACATAATCTCCGTAAAGTAATACCGGCGGGGTAGACCTTGAGTTGAAGTTGATATTCAACTCGCCTTCTCCACTCACCTCAAGCGCATTACCGGTAGTAGGGTCGAGAACCACACCTGCTTCGAGCAACGGGGTCAGGTTCACGGTAACTGCCATGACAATGGGAATGCCCTGGGAAACGTTAGTACTGAGTTGTCCTCCCGATTCTTCATTCTTACGCAAAAATGCCAGTGAATCGGGTTCCCTGGATTTGCTGCTGACATAGACTATACCGCTGTATTCCGTTGCTGTCGCTGTTTGTGGAAGTACTATGGTAACATCCGACTTGCTTGAACTGGTCAAATTCCCATTGCCAAAAATTCCGGAAGGAGATCCCGTCACTTTCAGTTCTCCCGACAGTTTCAGATTGCCATAGGCCATCAGGTCGGTCCGGTTCGCATTGTTCAGCAGCATGAAATCGTTGAGACGGATGCCGGCATTATACACCATACGCCCGAAATTGGTATGTGACAGGCTTACGTTCAAAGTGGCTGTATGATTGTTCTGGTCACGGATCACCAGATCTTTCAATCCCACATTATCCCTGCTAATCTCTATTGTATCGGATACATAATAGGTTACATTGGTAAATGCCACCTTCATCACACCGTCATCAATTCCGAGCCATCCTTCCGTTATTGGTTCAGAAAGTGTGCCGGTTACGTGTATATTAGAATTTAAACGTCCGTTCAATTCACTAAAAACACCGGTGGTAAGCGGCTGGATTGCCATCAGTTTAAAATCAGCAATCGAGAGGTTTATATCCATTGGAAAGGGACTATTATCCCCGGTGGGAATATATCCTTTCACATCGAGGCTGCGTTCTCCCCCATCCTCCAGCCAGGCATTCAAATTGAGTCCGGAAAGGAGGTTATCCCAATCCGCATCAATCCGGAATGTACCGATAGTATCACCATGCACGGTAATATTCTCTATCCGGAGTTCTTCGGAACGAATCATCGGATTATCCAATGCCTGACGCACATAGATATCTCCATTGATAGAGCCCGAAAAATTGGTCACATTAAAGGCATTAAGAATATTCGCAAGATCCGTATTATTAAAATAGATACGGATGTTATCCGCTTCACTTTTGGATGCCACCCCATCTATTCCTAGCAGGAGCATGTTATCTTCACGGATGCCAAAATTGGAGATTACGATACGATCTTTACTGTAAGCGATGGCAGCATCGTTGAAGTCGATCTGTTTGTTATTGAAACTGATCCTGGCCGGAGGAATGCGGATGTTTGCCGCCAACCGGTCGTCAATATCACGCCGGAATCCCATTGTGATCATCAGTTCCCCGTTGGAGTTGGTATTGTTTTGCTTCATATCGAACGACAGGCGGTTATTCACCGAATCCGACGCCACGTCACTATCCAGTTTTACATTAATATATCCGTTATTCTGCACCAGATAGCTGTTCACATCCAGTTTCAGGTCGGATGTATGGTTACGCAACCCCATCTTCGTCTCCCTGATGTCATTGTTCCCTACCATTATCCGGGGAAGGTGTGCGTCGATGCGCAGTGATTCGTCTGCCGTCATGTCCACACGGCCGGAAATGGTCGCCGGTTCAACATTATAAAACGGAAGTGAAAGCGCATAGGAGATATCTTCCGTATTTTGAAGTTGGATATTGAACTGAAAATTATTCTTGCCGGTTTGCACTTGTTCCTGCTCCTCCTTCTCAACGATTACGGAAGGAAGATGAGGATGGATTGCCCGCATCAACTCTTCACCTATAGTAGAGAAATAGTAATCACCCGTGATATTACCTTCAAAAAAGGATGACATGAATTCGATCTTCTTTCCCTCTCCCTCATCGGGCAATGCCTGGAGATAGATAGCACCCGGATTATAAAAGAAATTACTGTCGGCCAATGAAATGTTATCGATCACAACCATCCCCGTGAGATCATCCAACGAACGCCCCGATAAATTTCCATCAATATTCACCCTCAGGTAAGGATCTTTCCAACTTTCAATTGCCACGAAAGGTGTTAACTCGAGACGTTCCACATCTCCTTTTACGTCAAATTTCATTATCTCTCCGAATGTGATGTCACCGGAAAGGTCAAACTTATTTCTTTCGGTATCAGAACGGATATCAGCAACAATATTATTCCCGCTATACACCCCGTTGAAAAAGATATTACTGTAATGGTACTCTTTGAAGGATGTCGATTCAATCCGTCCATCGGCTGCCACGCTAATTGTTGAGTCTTGAATGATTGATAATTTGATATTTGTATTTATGGTAGTATTACCTATCCCCACATCCTCGCCTATGATATTGCCCACTTTTATATTATTGGCTGTAACAGGCCCTTTAAAAACAAAGCTTTTAAATTGATTACCGATATGACCGGTACCATTGAGTGACACCCCCCCCTGACCGGTAATTACCTCTCCTTCGTAAAGGAATTGTCTCAAACGGCCGTTGGCTATCATACGTAGATTGAGGTCTCCCATTGCAACCAGTTGATCGGGAGAAGCATAGTCCGGCACACCAATGCGGATAAACGATTGCAGATCTTCCTGAGAGAGGGTCATATCCCGGAGATTAACACGCAATTCCCCGTCATTGATATTACTGTAATCCGAGATCGATGCCGATACATTAATCTCAGTATCGGGGCCATACTGGAAAACCAAACTGTTCAGTTCAGCTTGGGGTAACGTACCCTCTGCGTTAACTTCAAATGAGATAGGCTTATCAAGATGAGCAAAACGGGGAACAAAAATATTTATATCACGCGGGTCTATCAGATTACTTTCGGCAACGAGGGAAAACGCTTTCGATTCGAGATCATAGGCCGCATCTTTAACCTGAATACGCGATCCGTTCAAACCCACAGTGAGTCCTTCACTACTAAGTAATGTACCCTCACCTTTCATTCTCGCTCTTAAATTATTAAGCGTAAGTCCGGCATTCCTTTCCAGAAAATTGAGAAGGCTCACCTCTGCCTTCATATTTTCCAGACTCAAAAAATCCGCTTTCCCCTTAAAATTAAAGTCAACCAGATCTATATGGTTGACATTAAAGGTTCCCGGAGTCTCCGGAATGGAGTGAATATCATAACTGATATTTCCATTTTTCAATATCACTTCATCAGCAGTAATACGCCATTCCTTTTTTTCTTTCTCCACCTTTATTGTATCCTCTTTGGCAAAGGCATCGATAATAAATTGGAAATTGAAAGGATCATCCGGCGAAGCACGGTGTATATTGGCTTTGAAATTCTCAATACCCGCTTTATGCACTGTAACCTTGTTTCTCAAAAGATCCAGAGCTTGTATTCGGACCGCTATTTTACCTACATAAAGCAAAGTGTCCTGCTGCAAATCCTCCACATAAATTCCATCAAGTTCTACGGTATTAAAAAGACGGATACGGATACCCTCCAAATCGACTTTCGTTCCAATGATTGGCCTGAATTTTTCCAAAGCCATGTTAGCCACACCTTTTTGTACTGCCGGAACAGAGAAGGTAATGACAAGTATTACATTCAACAAAATAATACTAACAATGATAATGGCGAATATGCGGACAATTTTAGCGACCAACTCAATCGAAATATTATAAATGAGAGACTTTGATTATTTAATAATACAATTATACAAAAAAAAGAAAGCAAAAGTTCGTTCCCGGTAAAGTTTTTAACCAAAAATAGGCTTTTTGAATAATAAAGAACTATCGCCATAACTCAGAAACCGATAATCATTTTCCAGTGCATAGTTATATATCTTACGCCAATCATCACCGGCAAATGCTGAAATAAGTAGTAGCAATGTGCTTTGAGGCTGATGAAAATTCGTAATGATAGCATCGGGAAAATGAAACTCATAGCCGGGGGCGATCATCAGTTGCGTGGAAGAAATAAGTTGCTGTAGCCCGGTCTTTTCCAGATAGTTTAAAATATTGAGAAGTGCCTGTTCCGGAGCAATTTCCGCAGTGTCATCATAGGGTTCCCATTGCTTTACACCCAGTTCTTCGGGAGACATACCAGGATCTGTGCTGAGTTTTCTCCCAATATAATAGAGGCTCTCCACGGTACGCATTGAAGTGGTTCCCACCACTACAATTTTCCCGGAGTTGTGGGTCAGCAATTTCTCAATAGTTTCTTTCGGTACCGAAATGAATTCGGTATGCATCTCATGGCCGGCTATAATTTCACTTTTCACAGGTTTGAAAGTCCCGGCTCCAACATGGAGGGTTACTTCTGCCGTCCGGGTCCCCTTGTTCCTAAGCTCTTCCATCACCGCTTCCGTGAAGTGTAATCCCGCCGTAGGTGCTGCCACAGAACCTTCAGAACGGGAATAGACAGTCTGGTAAGTCTCGTCGTCTATCGCTTCCGAAGGACGATTCAGATAAGGAGGAATAGGCAGCTTACCGGCAATTTCCAATAGTTCTGAAAAAGTAAATCCCTCATTATCCCAGCAAAACCGGACTACCGTATCACTTCCCGCGATATCTGCCTTTTCAGCCTTCAAGTTCACGATACCATCATGAGTGGATATCTGCATCTGCAACGTCCCCTCTTTCCAGCGTTTGGCATTCCCGATCATACAATGCCAGGAACAATGGCGACGTTGCTGAAAATTCACCACATAATCGGCAGGATAATGGGGAGAGAGACAAAAGACCTCAACCTGTGCCCCGGTCCCCTTAAGAAACAGCAACCGGGCATGAATCACCCTGGTATTATTGAACAGGAGGAGACTACCTTCCGGGAGTAAATCAGGAAGTTCACCGAACCGGTGGGTATCGATTCCAACACCGTCGTATAACAACAGTTTGGATGCATCTCTTCGTTCGAGAGGATATTTCGCGATTTTATCGTCAGGTAGATGATAATTATATTGGGATATCTGTAGTTGCTGAATCTTTTCCTTTTGCATACGATTTTTTTAATCTTACATTTTTTTACTAACACAAAAATGATTTTTCGTAATAATTAATGATTTTATTCCACAAAATTAGTCAACTTTGCAACACGTAACAAGAATAAAAGAATCAAACAGGCGTATCCATCGTAAACTCGCCTTGACAAACGAAACACGCTGACACTTTATAATGAATAAATTAACAATAGGAGACACGGTCCGTTTCCTCAATACAGTAGGTGGAGGGATCGTAAAAGGATTCCGGAATAAACAGGTGGTAATCGTTGAAGATGAACATGGTTTCGACGTGCCGGTATTGATTTCAGAATGTGTTGTGGTACAACCGGCAGGTAATGAAAAACTGACGCAATTGCCCCAATCCGCTCCACGACTCAACCCACCAGCAGAAGAGAAGAAAGAGGAAGAACCAGCCGAAGAAACTCCGGAAGGTGAAAAGATTACAGCCTGCCTGGCATGGCTTCCCATGGATATAAAGAACCTGTCGTCCACAACCTACGAATGTTATTTCGTGAACGACAGTAACTACTATCTCTTTTTAAATTATATGAGCCGTGAAGAATCTTCTTTAAGGATCCGTTATAGCGGGCTTATTGAACCCAACACCAAAATATTTTTGGAAGAACTCGAAAAAGGCGATCTTAATGAAATAGAGAGGATAACCATACAATTCATTGCATTCAAACGGAACAAACCATTTAATGAAAAACCTCCCTGCTCTGTAGCACTGCGTATAGATACGGTAAAGTTCTACAAGCTGCACAGTTTTCACGAAAACGACTACTTCGAAGATGATGCTCTTACCTGTTTTGTCATCCGAAACGATATCCCCGAAGATAAACTCCGCATTTCAGCAGGAGATCTGGAGCAGGCAATGAAAGAAAAAAAGAGAGAGGATGACCGGCCACAGAGAGCACGTATCGAGAAGATAAAAAAAGAGGCAGCAACCATGGTCGATCTTCACATTAACGAGTTGCTCGACACCACTGCGGGAATGAATAATGCAGAAATACTGGAATATCAATTGGGTAAATTCAATGAGGTGATGAATGAGCATATTCATCGGAAAAACCATAAAATAGTATTTATCCACGGTAAAGGAGATGGCGTATTAAGAAATGCCATTATCAAAGAGTTGAAAAAGAATTATCCAAAATGTTTTCACCAGGACGCCTCTTTTCGCGAATACGGCTACGGAGCGACAATGGTGACTATTAAATAAGAAAATAAATATTATCGTATGAAAAAGATGATCCTGCTCCTTAGCGTAGCCCTTTTATTCAATGGCTGCGACGTGATGAATAAAATCGGAGGAGCCTACCAACTTTCACAGAGCGAATATCGCTATCATTCATTAGACAACATCCAACTGGCGGGAATAAATTTAGGAAACGCTTCTGCCATCTCAGTGTCAAAACTAGCTTCTATAGCCACTGCATTGGCCGGGGGATCCTCCTTACAAAACATACCATTCAGCATGACTCTCAATATGGATGTAACCAACCCCAATAAAAGTGCCGCTTTCCTTGATGCATTAGATTATGCCATCCAAATCAATGAAATGGAATTTGTAGAGGGAAAAATGGATATCCCTATCCGGATTGAGCCGGGAGAAACCAAAGTGGTTCCTATCCCCATCAGTCTGGATTTGAAGAATGTAATAAATCGTTATTCCCAACAACGGGTCGCCAATGAGATGAGTGCTTTCCTGGGAATCACTCCCAACGAGACCTCCGTCACTGTAAAGTTGTGGCCTAAATTAACAGTAGGAAATACAGTCCTTAAATCACCCGCAGCAATTCCTGTAGTATTTAATTTCGGGGGAAAAAATTAACGAATTAAGCAAATAATAAGGGTTAAACCGGTCCGGGGCGGGAAATTATTTTCCCGCCTCTTTATTTGCCACCTTTTCGAATAATATCCGTGCGCGGCAAGCAGTTCCTTTTTCTTTTGTTTCAATTTGAAAAAGGTAATCTTCGGGGGCAATCATTTGCCGGTAAACTTCCCCCGAATCACCATATGTAATCTCTTTCAGGAAGTTGATCTCAAATCGACGAATATAATGTTGCCTGTAAAAATCGAGAGAAAAACAATCAGATACCCATTGTACATAATTCAAACTGTTCACATGGCCATTCACATCAATTTCACTATATTTTACGGTAAAACTGTTAGCACCAGCCCCTTCCACATTGGCAATCCTACCCGGCTCTTCCACCGGAACGGTTTCATCTACTACAAACTGCTGCATAGAAGGGATAGAATCTAACTGGACACTACGTCGTGTACGCATGTCGATGACTGCCCATGATGATTTGGCATGGCCGATTACTGTTCCGGCACCATCCCTCATCCGAAAATTACGAGTCGTGAATGCAGTCCCTACATGTTCTATCCATGTCTCAATAGAAAGAGAATCTTGTTCGGTGGGGAAACGGTCCATGTCGATCACTAAACGCGATAACACCCAAGTGTAATGTTCCGTCTGTAACTCCAGCAGGCCGAAACCATTTTCATCAGCATTCCTTCCGGCTGTCATCAATACCATATTGGTAAGCGACCTCAACGAGACCCTACGTCTGAAATCGATATCCTGCGCCTCAATATTATAGCTGTACTTTTTCTTTGCACTCATTATGCTCTTTTTTAACTATTTCATTTTTAAAATCCCAAAGGTACAAAAATATCCAAAAACGGCCTTTTATCTCCTATTGATCTCTCAATACAACCTATTACCCACTATTATCCGGCAGCGGTTCATGACGACTTTTTTTCCAAATGGAATTAATCATTACCTTTGTAAAGACTTTACAAAAACAGCTAATTTCACATTTGTCCATGCAATCGATAAAAGAACTTTTCCGCATCGGGAACGGGCCGTCAAGTAGCCATACGATGGGGCCAAAAAAAGCAGCAGCCATGTTTGCCGAAGACCATCCCGAAACAAAGAGATTTGTTGTTACGCTTTACGGAAGCCTGGCCGCTACGGGCAAAGGGCATTTAACCGATGAAGCAATTTTAAGCGTACTGGAACCGGTTGCTCCCACCACCATCGAATGGCTGCCGAAAACATTCCTCCCTTTTCATCCCAATGCCTTGAAACTGGGTGCTTATGGCAGCGATGGTAAAGAAATAGCTTCTCAGACCGTATACAGTGTGGGCGGTGGAAAGATTTCCGATGGTACAAAGACTATCGGCATAACAGGAAATGAAGGGAAAGATATCTATCCGATGACCACTATGACAGAGGTGATGGAGTGGTGTGAAAAAACCGGCAAAAGCTATTGGGAATATGTGGGAGAACATGAAGGTAAAGAGATATGGGATTACCTGTCGGATGTGTGGGATGTGATGAAAGCTGCTGTGGAAAGGGGACTCGATAATGAAGGGATACTTCCCGGGCCATTGGGCCTGCAACGCAAGGCGGCAAGTTATTTCATCAAAGCCAAGGGATACAAGGCGTCATTGCAATCACGGGGTCGGGTATTTGCATTTGCCCTGGCGGTATCGGAAGAGAATGCATCGGGCGGAGAGATTGTCACGGCACCTACATGTGGCTCCTGCGGTGTGGTACCGGCAGTGCTTTATCATTTGGAAGAGAGCCGCAGTTTCAGCAAGAACAGAATGCTCCGTGCACTGGCTACAGCGGGACTGGTCGGCAATATCGTAAAGGAAAACGCCTCTATTTCCGGTGCCGAGGTAGGATGTCAGGGAGAGATAGGCGTTGCCTGCGCAATGGCCGCCGCAGCAGCCAGCCAACTCTTCGGAGGAAGTCCCGCCCAGATAGAATATGCAGCAGAAATGGGCCTGGAACACCACCTGGGAATGACCTGCGACCCGGTATGCGGATTGGTACAAATCCCCTGCATTGAACGTAACGCCTATGCCGCAGCAAGAGCACTGGATGCCAATCTCTATTCGTCATTCACCGACGGGATACACCGCGTTTCATTCGACCGTGTAGTAAATGTGATGAAAGAGACAGGGCACGACCTGCCTTCACTCTATAAGGAGACCGGTGAAGGCGGATTGGCAAAAGGACATATATTTTAATGAAGAGTGAAGATCTTTTTTGCCCCGGATATACTTTTTTATCAATTTTACCGTTATAACAGCGGTATTACGTAATCAACCTATTAAACAATGATTGACTATATCAAAGGAGAGGTAGCAGAACTTACACCGACTAATGTAACATTGGAATGCGGAGGTATCGGCTACCAATTAAATATCTCATTAAATACCTACGGTGCAATCAGCCAGGAATCCGGGGTAAAACTCTATGTATATGAGTCCATCCGTGAGGATGCCCATGTGTTGTTCGGATTTAGGGATAAACATGAACGGGAACTGTTCCTTCACCTTATCTCGGTATCGGGTGTAGGCCCCAGCACAGCAAGAATAATCCTTTCCTCCCTCAACTCAAGGGAACTGGAAAATGTGATCGCTACGGAAAATGCTGCCGTACTCCAATCCGTGAAAGGGATCGGCGCAAAGACTGCACAAAGGATTATTGTCGATCTGAAAGACAAGATCAAAATGACGGATGAGAGCGGTACCATCCGGTTACCCACAAAAAATGATCTTTCCGAAACAGGCCATGCTGCTGTGTCCGCCTTGGTTATGCTTGGATTTGTACAGACCGCCTCACAAAAAGTGGTATCAAGGATTTTGAAAGAATCGCCTACATTACCGGTAGAAAGCGTAATCAAAGAGGCGTTGAAAAGATTATAAAATTACAATCATACAGAGGTTTTTAAGGAGATCATAACAGGCTGATTACGTAATACGGATTTAATTAAGATGAATCCTGTTAAGCTGTTATTTCTCTGAGAAAAATTGGTCACATATCCTTCTACTTCCATACGGCAATCTCCCGCTTTTTTCTAAGAAAGCCACGTGAGATCCGCGTGCTTATTATCTTGTGCGCATATTACGTCATCTCCCCTGCTCCCATATCTTCCCAGCTCCTCCAGTCCCCGCCGACGGTACGGACAGAAGTACGATACGATCATCATACCAACCTTTATATCATTGAACGGATGATTGGTGACATGGTGATAGATACACCCATTGTCATGACTCCCAAAGAGTATATGGAATACCATCTGAAACAGATGCAGCACCGTCATTTCAGGGAACGTAATACGTCCACCAATAGCAACCCACCACCAGTCCGTCTTACTCCACTTTCACGTCAGCAAGCCAGAAATAACCAGGGAGCCACTATTTTCGGCCCCGGAGGTGTACGCATTACTACACAGGGCTCTATGGAAATTTCGGCCGGATTGAAAAGGGATGTGACCAATAATCCCACTCTCCCGCAGCGGGCACGCATACGTAACCGGTTCGATTTCGACCAGCAAATCCAGCTCAATATGAACGCGCAGGTAGGCGATAAAATCAATTTCAATATCAACTACGACAGCGACGCTACTTTTGATATGGACGCCCGGCAGATAAAACTGGCCTACCGGGGAGATGAAGATGAGATTATCCGCAATATTGAGGCAGGAAATGTAAGCATGACCACCAGCAATTCACTTATTAACGGGGGGACGGCACTCTTTGGCATAAAATCGGACCTGCAATTCGGCAAACTACATATCAATACCCTTTTTTCCCAACAACAGTCGGAAACGCAGACAGTCAACAGCCGGGGAGGGGTACAGACCACTCCGTTCGAGTTTAATGCCGACCAATATGACGAGAACCGTCACTTCTTCCTGGGATATTATTTCCGTGAGTCATACAACCATGCGTTGAGTAAACTGCCTTATATCCAGTCACCGGTATCCATCACCCGAATGGAGGTATGGGTTACCAATAAACAGGGGAATTACGACCAGGTAAGAAACTTAGTAGCATTTGCCGACCTGGGGGAATACAATACCATCCATAATCCTTTCTGGACACAACAGGGAAGTGAAGAGTATCCTAATAACAGGGCTAACTCAATGTACGAACAGCTTGTTACTGCTTATGCCGGCGCAAGAGATATCACAGCTACCGACAATACTTTACCCGGCAATATAGTTCGTGGTGTTGATTACGAAAAACTTGAAAATGCACGTCTTCTCAGTCCATCGGAATATACCTTCCAACCACAATTAGGATATGTCTCGCTTCAGATGCCATTACAAGCGGACGAAGTACTGGCAGTGGCCTTTGAATATACCCGAAACGGCCAGGTGTATCAGGTGGGAGAGTTTTCTGATGATGTGGAGGGAGGTGCACTCTTTGTGAAACTGCTGAAACCGGTCTCTCTCTCTCCACGAGCCTACACCTGGGACCTGATGATGAAAAATATCTATTCCGTAGGTTATAGTGCCTACGATCTGCAGAAAGAGCATTTCAAACTGCAGATCACCTACCAGAGTGATACCACCGGTGTTTATCTGAATTATCTCCCCAACAGCGGTATAGAAGAGAGACTGTTATTGCGGGTGATGAACCTCGACAGGCTCAATTCACGGAATGACCCCTACCCCGATGGGATATTCGATTTTGTGGACGGTTATACCATTGACAGTAAGAACGGACGTATTATCTTTCCGGTTGTGGAACCATTCGGGTCTCATCTTCGGGAGAAGATCGGCGATGATGCCTTAGCAGAACGGTTTATCTATCAAGAGCTATATGACTCTACCCTTACCGCCGCCCGGCAGGTGCCGGAAAAAAATAAGTTCCGTATGAATGGTGAGTACAGAGGTTCATCAGGAGCAGAGATCAACCTCAACGCAATGAACGTACCGCGGGGATCAGTACGGGTGACTGCCGGAGGTATTACCCTGACCGAAGGGGCAGATTACACCGTAGATTATCTCTCCGGTGTAGTACGTATCATCAACCGGTCGATCATCGATGCCGGCACCCCCGTGAGCGTCACACTCGAAAACCGCATGATATCACAGATGCAACGCAAAACATTAATGGGGGTAAACCTATCATACAATTTCACTAAAAACTTTTCTGTGGGTGCCACGCTGATGCACTACTACGAGAAACCACTCATCATGAAAACCGTTTTCGGCGATGAGTCGGCAAAAAACACCTTATGGGGGCTCAATTTGGATTATAAGAAAGAATCCATTGCCCTGACCAATCTTCTCAATATGCTACCGTTTGTAGAAGCAACCGCCCCCTCCCAACTCTCGGCAAGAGTGGAATTTGCCCATCTCATCGCAGGGCATTACAAAAACAAGTACACAGGTGGTTATTCTTATCTTGACGATTTCGAGTCCTCCGCTTCGGGAATAGACCTTCGCAACCCTTACGGCTGGTCGCTTGCCGCCACACCCTATAACAACACCTCTACCGGATTATTCCCCGAAGCAGCCCTTTCCAACAATATTGAGCAGGGTAAAAACCGGGCACAACTGGCATGGTTCTATATCGACGGGATGTTCACCTACAGGAACTCGGGGCTTACTCCTACCCATATAAAAAACGACACAGAACAACTCTCCGATCACCGTGTAAGGGAGATCTATGAACGGGAAATCTTCCCCGGCAGGGACGCTTACTTCGGACAACCCGCAACCATCCCTGTGCTCAACCTCTCCTACTATCCCAACGAACGGGGTCCTTATAATCTCGACACCAACGTGGACAGCGAGGGCAGGTTACTCAATCCCCGTGATCGCTGGGGCGGCATCACCCGACGGATGGATGTCCGCGATTTTGAAGCAGCCAACATAGAATACATAGAGTTCTGGCTGATGGATCCTTTCGTAAATGACACTTTGGGCACTTCACAAGGGGGTGACCTTTATTTCAATCTGGGGGAGATATCGGAAGATGTACTGAAAGATGGGAAAAAGTTCTTCGAGAATGGTCTGCCTGTCGATGGCGACACTACAGCCATAGGCTATTCGGTATGGGGAAAGTACCCCAAGCGCCAATCCACCGTCTATGCTTTCGACAACTCCCGTGGCGACGAATCCCGCCGGTTACAGGATGTGGGTCTTAATGGGTTGAGCAGCGAAGAAGAGAAAACATATCCCGCTTACAGGGATTATCTGGAAACATTACGTACCCGCCTGTCGGGTGAAACCCTTTCTCAGATGCAGGAAGATCCACATTCCCCGTTCAATGACCCGGCAGGCGACAGTTTCCGCCATTATCGGGGAGCAGAGCAGGACAGGCAACAACTGAGCATCCTTGAACGATATAAATACTTCAACGGTACAGAAGGGAATTCACTTTCACCCGAAGATGGTAATCCCTACTCCACCGCTTCACGGGCTACTCCTGACATAGAAGACATTGACAACGACAACACCCTCAATGAGAACGAGTCGTATTACCAGTATAAAGTCTCCCTTCGCCCCGACATGATGGAGGCAGGTGCCAATTTCATCGTGGATAAACGGGAAACGAGCGTGCGATTACGCAACGGAAAGGAGGGCAAAGTCACCTGGTATCAATTCAAGATTCCCATACAGGAATACCAGATAAAGACAGGCAATATAGAGGGGTTCAATAATATCCGTTTCATGAGGATATTCCTCACCGGTTTTGAAGAACCCCAATTCCTCCGGTTTGCCACACTGGAACTGAAACGGAGCGAATGGAGGAACTACAGGAATGACCTCTCCTCCGGGGGAACAGTCTCCGGATCAGGAAACCTCGGCATCTCTACGGTCAATATCGAAGAGAACGGCCGCCGCACTCCGGTCAACTATGTCCTTCCGCCGGGCGTTACCCGTATTCTGGATCCGGGGCAACCCCAATTGCGACAGGAAAATGAACAGTCGCTCTCTCTTAAAATAACCAATCTCGATCCGGACGACAGCCGGGCAGTATATAAGGGGAGTATGTATGACCTGCGTCGGTACAAGAGGCTGCAGATGTTTGTACATGCGGAACGGCTGGCGGAAGATCCCGGTACCCTGCAGGATGGGGACCTCTCAATCTTCCTGCGGCTGGGTTCGGATTACCGGAATAATTACTACGAATACGAGATCCCATTACGACTTACCCCCGAGGGGCAATACAGTACCAATAACCTGCCGGATCAGGAGAAAGTATGGCCGGTAGAGAATATGTTCGACTTTCCACTCGCACTGTTCACCGACTTGAAATTGGCACGCAATGCTGAAAAGGAAAACGATGAAGGAATATCCTTTTTTGTCCCTTACACGCAACCTGATCCCGGGAAGCAAGGGAACAGGATTACCATTGCCGGCAATCCATCACTGGCTGAAGTGAAAGTGCTGATGATCGGTATCAGGAACAACGCAGACAACCAACGGTCGGCAGAAATATGGGTCAACGAATTACGTCTGGGCGAATTTGATGAGAAGGGAGGCTGGGCTGCACAGGGCAATGTGCAATTGGCACTGTCCGACATAGGAACAGTCAGCTTTTCCGGCCGGAAAGAGACTGCCGGTTTCGGCGCACTCAACCAAAGCCTGCTGGAACGGCGTGATGATGATTATACTTCGGTACAACTGGCATTGAATTTAGATATGGGGCGCTTCCTGCCCAAACAGATCAAACTATCGGCTCCACTCTACTTCTCCTACTCTAACCAGCTTACCGCTCCTCTTTACGACCCGTTCAACCAGGATATCCTGCTCTCGGAATCCCTCCAACACTCCGGGACACAGTTCCTTCGTGACTCGATACGACGGATCGCCACCACCGGCATCAAAGATATAAACCTCAGTCTCAGCAACGTGAAGATGGATATCAAGAGTAAGCAGCCGATGCCTTATGATCCGGCCAATTTCAGTTTCACCTATGCCCGCAATCAAAACCTACGTCGCAGTCCTGATACCGAATATGCTACCTTGAAAGATTTCAGAATACAGGCCAATTACGATTACACTCCACAAATAAAAACCTGGGAACCGTTTAAAAACAGTAATGCCAATTCCGGTTGGACAAAACCGCTCCGGGCAATAAACCTCAACTTCCTGCCCAACAACATCCGATTGGGCTCCAATCTTGTACGACATTACGAAGAGGTACAGCTACGAGACCTGAACAGCTCCGCTGAAGGGACTACCCAAACAGAACAGAAGTATTTGTCATTCAGCCGCAATTTCTTCTGGGACCGGAATATTTCCATTACATGGGATTTGACACGTAACTTGAGAACCTCTTTCCGCTCAGGAACCATCGCCGAGATCGAAGAACCCTACTTACAGGTAAACAAGGAGCTTAACAGAAGTGATTACACAATATGGAAAGACTCGGTGATACAGAGCATTCTCGAACTGGGTAAACCGTTAAACTATACACAGACAGCCGATGTGACCTATACCCTTCCGTTCGCCCACATCCCATTGTTGGATTGGGTCAATTCCAGTGCGGCATACCACTCCCGATACCGCTGGGAGCGCGGTGCCATGATAGCGGATGAAAAGATTGGGAATTTTCTGCAAAACGACCTTTCATTCACACTTAACAGCCGTTTCAATATGGCATTGCTATATAATAAAATCCCCTTTTTACGGGAGATAAATAACCATTTTGCCGGTGAACGGCAGGAATACCGGTCCGACAACCCATCGAATAGACAGAACAATGCCGGACAGGATATTGCCCGATATACGGCACATACACTGCTGATGCTCCGAAGCATCAGCATTAACTGGGGATACAAAACACGCAGCGACATCCCCGGTTTTGAAGAAATGATAGGAGATTTCTTCGGACAGCATCAAACATCCGGCGGCCTGTTACCCGGTTGGGGGTTCGCCTTTGGGTTTGAGGGAGGCGAGCGTTTTATCGGGAAATTAAAAAATAGTGGTCTTCTTGTATTGAATGAAAACAATATCACCCCGGCTATCTATAACGAAACCAGAAACCTGCGGTTTGACGCCTCCCTGGAGCCGTTACCGGGATTGAGGATAGATCTGAATACATTGTATGAAAAGAATCACCGGACAGAGATCCAGTACATGTTCGACGACATGCCCAAAAAGAGAGGTGGCAGTTTCGCCATGACTATACAGACTCTCTCTTCGGCATTCGAAAACTCCAAAGCAAACAACAATTACCGTTCACGGGCATTCGAGAAGTTTCTCGAGAACCGGCAGATTATCTCAGAACGTACAAGGCAACAATACGTCGGCACAAACTATCCCGCCGGAGGATTTCTTGCGGGGAGCGGTTTTGAGGATAAACCTTTCGACAGCAATATAGGTGATGTGAGACTCAATTCTGCCGACGTGCTTATCCCTGCTTTCCTGGCCGCCTATACAGGCAAAGATCCCGCATCAATAAGACTTACCCCTTTCCCGGATATCTCTGCGCTACTACCCAACTGGCTTGTCTCCTATAACCTAATGAGGATGTTCCCCCAACTGGGAGAACATATGCAGTCTCTCACCCTCACACATCAGTACCTCTCCCAGTATAGAATAGGATCATTCGAATCTTTTATGAACTGGGTGCCTCTCCCTAATGAGGGTAATCTGGGATATATACGCGATGCGGTTTCAGGCTCTCCCGTTCCATCTACTCCATTTAACATAACTTCAGCCAGCATTCAAGAGAGTTTCAATCCGCTGATAGAAGCACGAGGAGTGTGGGACAATAATGTGAGCCTCCATTTCAGAATCAATATGGGCAGGACACTTAACCTCAACATTGCTTCCTACCAGATTGTAGAAACAAATGACCGGGATTTTGTAACCGGTCTGGGGTACCGTATCCAGCACTTCAATCGTATCATCGGTTTCGGATCCAACTCCATCCAAAGGGAACGCCGCCGGAACTCTCCCAACAGACTGGCCGGCAAATCCCAGGCAGAACATAACACTACATTCACTAACGACCTGAATATACGGCTTGATATCTCACGGAAGACCACCCATGCACTGGTCAGGAGGATTGAAGAAGAATTTACACAGGCTACAAGCGGCATAAGAACCACTACTATCAGTTTTTCAGCCGACTATGCACTAAGCAGATTGATTACCATGCGTGCATTCTTCGACAAGATGATACACCGGCCGCTTGTTTCGTCAGGTTCTTACCCATCTTCAACCACCAGTGCCGGAATAAGCCTGCGGTTTAATATGAACCAAAATTGATGGGAGATGGAGAGAGATTGATGGGAGATGGAGAGAGATTGATGGGAGATTGATGGGAGATTGATGGGAGATTGATGGGAGATGGAGAGAAGGAATCTTGAATTTTGAATCTTGAACCTGCTAAACAAATGCTAAAAAGAAAACTTGACCGGCGACATTCTATTAATTTATGTTGTAAAAAGGAGTTCCTTACGTTTTTTTTTAATTTTAAGGACAAGTGTTAAACAAAAAAGAGGTTTATTTGTTAAATTAAAAATGAAGGGAGACGATCTTTGAAATAAGATTATCACTAAAACGGAGGTAAGTAAAAGAAGTGTATGAAAAAATCGACTATCTGGTTGCTTGCTATTGTGATGTTCACGGCGTTTTTGGTATTGCTGTTCCTGCAAGTAAGATATATGAAAACCAGTCTGGATATCCGTACCCAGCAGTTCGACGAGCAGGTCAACAGAAGCCTGTATAGCGTGATGAAAGAGCTCGAAAAGGATCAGACTCTGAGATATCTGGAGGAGGACATGATCGCATCGGAAAACAGGTATTCACAATACAACCGGCCGCAAATTTCACAAAGCATCACAAGTGAAAGTAGTAGTACAACAATTATGCACCCCGACGGAAGTGAAACAAGAATCGAACTGAGCAGGACGCAACAGTCACTACAGCCTCAACAGCAACGGGAGAGTGTGTTTTTATCCCCCAACAGAGGTTCCAGCACCATCTCCAGGACCCAGTACGACATGCAGCAATCGCTTCATAAACGCTACGCGTACGAAAAAGCGCTGATGGATGAAGTTATTCTGGAGATAATGAGCCGTGCAAGCGACGAACCGATTGAAAAAAGGGTAGATTTCCACAACGTTGAAAAATACATCCGGTCCCAGTTGGCATACAACGGGTTGAATGTTCCGTTCAGTTTTCAGATTGTAGATTTCAACAATAAAGTGGTCTATTCCTCACCCGGGTTTTCCACCAAGCAAAAAAACGCTATCTACACACAGATTCTGTTTCCGAAAGATCCACCGGCAAAATTAAACAGGCTCAGGGTCTATTTTCCGACGAGAAGTAATTATGTGTATGGCGAACTTTCTTTCTTTATCCCGTCGCTTATATTTACGATTATCCTGCTGATAACGTTTATATTCACGGTGGTATCACTCTTCAGGCAAAAGCGTTTGTCTGAAATGAAGAACGATTTTATTAATAATATGACGCATGAGCTGAAAACACCCGTCTCGACCATCTCATTGGCATCCCAGATGCTGAAAGATGAATCAATACTGAAATCACCCGAAGTGTTCAAACATGTCACCGGTGTAATTCACGATGAGACCAAAAGATTGAGTTTTCAGGTAGAAAAAGTGTTACAGATGTCGCTTTTCGACAAACAGAAAGCCACACTGAAAATGAAAGAGATCGATGCAAACGATCTGGTAGTGAGTGTGGCCAATACGCATGTGTTGAAGGTTGAGAAACTGGATGGAACCCTCGACATTGATCTTCAGGCGGAAGAATCTACCATTAAAGTAGATGAGATGCATTTCACCAATGTGATTTTCAATATTCTTGACAATGCACTCAAATACAGAAAGAAAGATGTACCACCGGAATTAATGATCCGGACCAGGAATGAGGGGAACAAGATCATTATCAGTATTGAGGATAATGGGATCGGAATGAAGAAAGAGGATGCGAAGAAAGTATTTGACCGATTTTACCGTGTGCCTACCGGCAATCGTCACGATGTGAAAGGATTTGGCTTGGGACTGGCATACGTAAAAAAAATCGTGACTGACATGAATGGCACTATCCGTGCCGATAGTGAATTAGGAAAAGGAACAAAATTTATAATAAGTTTACCCGTAATAACACAAAAATGATATGGAAGAGAAGTTAAAAATTTTTTTATGCGAAGATGATGAGAATCTTGGTATGTTGCTCAGAGAATACCTCCAGGCAAAAGGGTTTGACACCGATCTGTTTCCCGACGGGGAAGCTGGTTTCAAAGGATTTGTGAAGACAAAATATGATCTTTGCATTGTGGATGTGATGATGCCCAAAAAAGACGGAATTACGCTTGTAAAAGAAATAAGGACCATCAATACGGAAATCCCGGTAATCTTTCTGACTGCAAAGAACATGAAGGAAGATGTGTTGGAAGGTTTCAAGGCCGGCGCAGACGATTACATCACCAAACCGTTTAGCATGGAAGAGTTGGTACTTCGTATCGAAGCTATCATCCGTCGTGTGAAAGGTAAGAAAAGCAAAGAACAACAGGTTTACAACTTTGGTACAATGTCTTTCGACACTCAGAAGCAAATTCTCACTATTGGTGACACCCAGACAAAACTGACCACCAAAGAGTCTGAATTGCTTTCGCTCCTCTGTGCACACGCCAATGATATTCTTGAAAGAAACCATGCCCTGAAACAGATATGGGAAGAGGATACCTATTTCAATGCACGCAGCATGGATGTGTATATCACCAAATTGCGTAAATTGCTGAAACCTGAGCCCAATATTGAAATTATCAATATTCATGGAAAGGGTTACAAGTTGATTGTTCCTACCGATGAAAATGAAAACGTAGAACAATAGTAACTAATTTTTTTGATCAGAAAAGAGCCGTTCCCTCCGGAGCGGCTCTTTTTATCCATAAAATTTCACGTTACAAATTCGTAACATTAAATTTATTGAGTACTTTTGCAGAACGTACGAAAGGAACTGAACCACTATGGATTGAAAATCCATAGGTTCGATTCCGACTAAAAGTCGGC
>NZ_JAXQGC010000054.1:12704-41799 GCF_034331125.1 Proteiniphilum sp. | reverse complement strand
GCTCCTGATTTCAAGTCAAGAATTTACAATAGGAACTATTGCGGATAATCATTTATTCTTAAATACTCTTGCGTCTATTTCAAAAAAACGATAAAAGCTAGTCGGATTAAAACGAACAATCAACAAATAATCCGTAGCTGAAAGATTTTTAATATATGTATTCTTGGTAATACCGCCGCTAGCCCATCCGCCTTTTATATTTATCACATCTGCACCAATAGATATTCTAACTACACTTTCAGGAGTTGCCATGAATATAAGTGTTGGCAACCCATCATTAAAAACTAACTGATTAGAGATAAAATCCTCACAACTCACTATGTAAAAGCAATCAATATGCTCTACAAGGGATTCAGACGGAATAATCTTTTTAAAATTCTCCTCAGTTACACTTCCTTTGATAATATGTTTTAACAGGCTTATCGGCATACGCCTACAAAGGTACTCAAATGTCGAAAATATACAAAGCTCAATGATATTAAGGCTTTACCTTTGTCGAAAATAAAATATATTCAACTATGGTATTACCTATTGTTTGTTACGGAAATAATGTACTAAAGAAGCTATGTCATCCAATTTCTCCTAATGATTCTGAAATTGAGAAACTAATCATAGATATGTGGGAAACTTTGGAAGTAGCGGATGGATGTGGTTTAGCAGCGCCACAGGTGAATATCCCAGTAAAACTATTTATTGTGAATAGTAGAGATACCTACTTGAATATGAACAAAAATCAACGGAGAGAATATTTTGATGGAGATGAAGGAATTAAGGAAACATTTATTAACGCTGAAATTATCGAGTATGTTAATGATTTAATAACGATTGATGACGAAGGCTGTCTAAGCATACCTAATATTTACGAAGCAGTAAAAAGACCTTGGAAAATCACAATAAAGTACCATGATGCACAATTTCAAGAAAATATACAAGCATTCTCTGGCTATACTGCACGTGTAATTCAACATGAGTACGACCATACAATGGGAGTATTATATACAGAGCTCTTAAACCCGCTAAGGAAACAACTATTGAGGAATAAACTAAGTAGAATACAACGGGAAATAAGTCGGGTAAAATATCCAATGATAAAATAAGATGTGGACGGCAACCGCTTCGGTAGGGTATTTCTTCTGAAAATTCAGGGGGCAAAGTAACTTCTTCCCACTTTTTCACCCAATCACCTTCTCAAAATTCAAACGCCGCCCGTACTCCTGCCTGTCTGAATCCGGTTTTGTGGAATGAGGTGAAGAATCCGGCATTGAAAAAACGGTTGCCGATACCATATCCGAGTTCGGTATAAGAAACGATTTGTGGAGTATATAACTGACTCAGGTAAATTCGTTCATTCTCTGCAAAGTCAGAGACAAACGGAATATTTTTCAGTATCAGGAAAGGAGCTTCAAACATGGTATGTGCCTGGATGTATGAGTCGGAGGCGTTGTACAGGTCGCGACTCAGTAGATTAAAAATACCTCCCAGGCCGTCATTCCAGTTTTCAGGGAAATTGCTTTTGGAGAAATAGACAAAATCGGCAAAGTACTCGGTTTTTTGGTTGATAAATTTACCGGCTCCCACATGGTACTGAAGAGAATGTCTCAATCCGAAAGATATGTTCTGGCTGATATCGAACTCAATACGGTCGTATTCTGTTGTGCTCCCAAGGATATGCTGGAAACTTCGGGATAACTCCAGTTTGAAGGTCGGAAAGGGTGACCGTTCATAGATTTTCTGTCGTCCGTCATACCGGTAATATTGTCTCGGAGTCCAACTGATACGGATAAACGGGGCAAATGATTTCCTGGTGCCGAACATGTCTTCTATCGGTTCACTATCGGGGGTGGTAGAGCGTAGTTTGCTCATGTTGTCCTTACTTTTTCTGATATGGTAATCGATGCCGGTGTGTAAAAGTAACCCGTTGGTCACTTCGTAGGTGTTAAAGAGTTTCAGATAATAATCCCTGTAGTAATTCACAGAGATATCCTCGAAGTTGATCCCCCGGTTATTGAGGCTGTCCTGTATCTGGTCGACGAAGAGCGAACTGTAAATCGGATTACCGTTCCCGATGGAAATGGTGGCGCTTCCCAGCCGGTAAGGATCATAATTCCACGTAGTGGTCAGATCTGTAAAGAACTCTTTACGGCGGAACATATAGCCTGCGAAGGCTTTCATATTTACTGTTCGGTTATGCGTCAAATCGAAATTAAAAGATAATTTCTGGCGATAGGTAACGCCATCACGTGAAGTATATCCCACCATCAGGGGATTGAGTAATCCCGAATAACCTATTGCCGTTGAACGGTATTTGTAGTTCGAGTTCATCACCATACGTTGGGCTACCTGTTGTGCGATATTAGGGGGGCGGATAGAATCCCCATTGGCTTTACGGGCTGCCTCCTCTGCTTGTCGTTGCAGATGTTGTGCCATCACATCCTTTTCTATAGCCTGCAAAGGTATAGGACGGCGTTTATTCCAAAAGGCAGAGTCGCTCTGTAATGGTACAGAATCCAGCCTTATTTTGTAAAAGTCACTGATATTGAGAGATCGTACCGGTTCCGTAGTCCGCCTCAACTGTATTTCCCGATAGTCGATTGTTGCCAGATGCCTGCTTGCCAGTACATTTCCCAGATATGAAGATGTCTCATAAATGACAAGCTGTACCGGCAAATAGTGGGTGATCCACTCGTCTCCCATAGTTATCTCGAACATAAAATTGGAGAATATATCAATTCCCTCACCCCTGAAGAAAATCACCCGCCAGGTTCCTTTTTCAATGATAAATGTACCTTTCAGGAGTTTGCTGTTTTCGTAAATAGGCCTGTAGTCAATGCTGTAATAGACCTTTTCGTTTTCTGTAAAGGTGCGTGCCAGACTGTAACGATAATATTTCGATGTTTTTAACCTGATAGGCATGAAAAAACTTTCCTCATTGGTCGTTTCCCCGTAAATATTGATATTCAACAGTTCGAAAGGTATCATGTCGATATCTTTCTTGCCGGTAAGTGTCCCGGTCACGTGACGTACATCCTGTACATAACTGTTGGGATAGTCGAATCGCAGATCGCTGATGGTCTCGATTAATGCCGTTTCATTATGGGGGTCGTGCAGGACAAAATCGGGGATTAGGTGAGTATATTTATAAAGGAGATTCTTTTTCAGAGTCTCTACATAGGTACGTGTATATACTTCCGCTGAAAAACTTTCTACCAGATTGTTATATTTTTCGGCGGCATTCATTGCCCTCTTCATGATGGTATCCACAGGTAGTTCCGCCTGTAATGCGAAACTTTTGAAGGAAGCAATTATCAGAAACAGGATGTATACAGTGACTTTCCCTTTCATTTATTATAAGCTACAAACTTACATTTTTTTTTTTACCGTCGAAAATTTTTATAAAAAGGATCATATTAAAAAAATGGTTTTTATTATCGAAAAAAATATTTCCGCAGGCCCCGGAAAGCAAAAAAGATGCTTTTTGACGATTGTTTATAAAAAAAACGGTATATTTGTGTTTTAGAACATAGTTCTATAACATTCATGGCCGCAAAGAAAAGAGATGAAGTTGATTTATCCTCCTCGCTACCCGACATCTGGAGGATGTTGACGGACGCTGAGCGTGAAATTTTGCGCGGTAGTGCCCGCATAGTGCATTTTAAGAAGAATGAACTGATTTATCTTGAAGAGGATACACCGAAAGAGTTGATGTGCCTTTTCTCCGGAAAGGTGAAGATCTTCAAGAGTGGAGTCGGTGGGCGTAGCCAAATTATAAGGATCATACGTCCTATACAATACTTTGGTTACAGGGCTTACTTTGCGCGGGAAAATTATGTGACGGCCGCCATGGCGTTCGAGTCATGTACCGTCTGCATGATCCCTATGGAGTTGATAGAAAAATTCCTGAGAGGGAATGGTAATTTGGCGTTCTTCTTTATCCAGATGTTATCAGTTGACCTTGGTATTGCTGACCAACGGGTTGTCAATCTTACCCAGAAGCATGTGCGTGGCAGACTGGCAGAATCGCTATTGGCCCTGAAGGAAAGCTATGGGCTGGAAGAAGATGGCGCTACCATAAATATTTATCTGGCACGGGAAGACTTGGCCAGCCTATCCAATATGACTACTTCCAATGCTATCCGAACCCTTTCCAATTTTGTGAATGAACGCATCATCGCTATCGATGGAAGAAAAATAAAGATTATCGATGAAGAACGACTTCACAAAATAAGCCGCATGGGATAATTCTTTTTTTTTTAATTAAATTGTGACTTTGTTTTTCGGATTTTCGAATCCCGTGCCTACCTTTGCGTTTCAATTCATTATAAAGAATGATTCAGAAGATAACCCGCTCAATACTCACCGGCTATTACAGGCCGGTGAAAAAATTTGTAGAAGACCCGCTGGGAATACAACAACGAACCTTGGACTACTTGCTCAAGCATGGGCGGAATACACTCTACGGAAAAGAAAATAACTTCCACTCCATTCGAAACAGCAGCGATTTTGCCAGGATACCCGTTATCTCATATGAAGAGTTGCGTCCCTGGCTCGACAGGATAATCCTCCATAAGCAGCAGGAGGTACTTTGGGATACCCCTGTGAAGTGGTTCGCCATGTCGTCAGGTACTACCGAGGACAAGAGTAAGTATATTCCTGTTACTAAAGAGTCGTTATACAACGGCAACTACCGTGCCGGTTACCATATGTTAGGAGTTTACGCCCGGCATCACCCCGATACCGCATTTATATTGGGTAAAACATTGGTATTGGGAGGGAGCCAGCAAATCAACCGTATTGGCGGTGATATCTATACAGGCGATATATCAGCCATTTTGATGAGGAACCTCCCGGCTGTGGTAAAGAGAAGAAGGACTCCTGAGGGTATTGCCTTATTGCCCGACTGGGAAGAGAAACTGCAAAAGTTAGCAGACTATGCGGTGAAAGCTGATATCCGTGCTATGGTTGGAGTGCCTTCATGGATGTTGGTACTGCTGAAAAAGATTGTGGAAGATACCGGCCGTACCATCCCTGAGATATGGCCTCACCTTGAAGTATTCTTCCATGGGGGAGTCAGTTTTCTTCCTTTTCAAGAGCAGTATGAGAAATTGATCCCTTCGGCAAAGATGCATTATTGGGAAACTTATAATGCTTCGGAGGGTTTCTTCGGTGTCCAGTTCTCGCCCGCTTCCAAAGATATGCTGTTGCTGCTTGATAATGAAGTCTATTATGAATTTATCCCTGCTGGGGAATGGGACAGGGATAATCCGGTTACCCTGCCTTTGAGTGAAGTGGAGGCCGGCAGGCAATATGCTGTGGTGATTTCCACCAGTGGAGGACTTTGGCGATACAGGATAGGGGATACCATTCAATTCACCTCCACACACCCTTACCTCTTCAAGATTACAGGGCGTACTAAACAATTTATCAATGCTTTCGGTGAAGAATTGATAGTTGAAAATGCCGATAAGGCTATCAGTGAAGCATGCCGCCTTACCGGATCAAAAGTGACCGAATATACCGCAGCGCCCGTCTACTTCGGAGAGCAGAGTAATGGAGCCCACGAGTGGCTTATCGAATTCGAGACTCCACCTGCTAATCTTGTGGAATTCACGCATATTCTCGACGAAAGCCTGAAACGACTCAATTCCGACTATGAGGCAAAACGCTCCTATAACCTTTCACTTGGCATGCCGGTGGTAAAGATTATGGAAAAAGATACTTTCTACAACTGGATGAAACAGAGGGAGAAAACCGGAGGACAGAACAAAGTACCCAAGCTTTCCAACGACCGGAAGTATGTGGACAGTATTCTCTATTTTATAGGAAACAACACCCAATAATTGGTAATTGGTAATTGGTAATTAGTAATTGGTAATTGGTAATTGGTAATTAGTAATTTTCTAATTGTATCCAAATCCTAAAATTGAATAAAAACTCCCGATCTGTTATCCATTAATGAGAAAGATTCCGTAAATTTGCACCCTAAAACCCATATGTCACGTAATGAGAATAAAATTGTGCTACTTTTTACTGCTCGCTTTGGCATTGAGTTCCTGTAACGAGTACAACAAAATTCTGAAAAGTACCGACAGAGACTTGAAATACAGCTATGCCAAAAAGTATTTTGAGGAGGGGAAATACAACCGTTCCATCACATTGCTGGAAGAGTTGGTTACCTTTATGAAAGGAACGGCACAGGCCGAGGAATCGCTTTATCTCCTGGCCCAGAGCCATTATAACTCAAAAGACTATTATTCGGCAACGCAGTGGTTCACCTCTTATTACAACACTTATCCCAGTGGTGAGTATGCCGAACCGGCTCTTTTCTATTCGGCTTACGGCATGTATCTCGACTCGCCCGAAGCGCGTTTGGATCAGACTAAAACTTATACGGCGATTGCTGAATTTCAGAAATATATTGAACGGTATCCTCAGACAGAAAGGGCAGAACAAGCGAAAAACTACCTGTTTGAATTGCAGGAGAAATTGGCATATAAAGAGTTGCTGGCTGCCCAGCTCTATCTGAACCTTGGAAATTATATGGGGAATAATTACGAGTCTGCGGTTATCACTGCCCGTGAGGCGATGAAGAGCTATCCTTTCTCCAAATATCAGGAGGAGTACCAGATGACTATCCTGCGCGCCCGCTTTGAATATGCACAGAATAGTACGTTACGGGCACAACCCGAGCGTTACCGTTCGGTGGTCGATGAATATTTCAACTATAAAAATTCATTCCCCGAAGGTAAATATATGGCTGAAGCCGATAGGTATTACCGTGAAGCACAGCAGAAAATAGATGTGCTTCCGACTTCCTGATCAATTATGTAAAATAGAAAAAACAAGACATATAATAAAAAATGGATTACAAGAAAATTGCTGCAAGCACCAACACCGAGACACGCGATGTAATGAAAATGTCGGATCCGGTGGGTAACGTATATGAAATGGTGATGATCATCAGTAAGAGGGCAAACCAGTTGGCCGTTGAAATGAAACAGGATCTCGATGCCAAACTACAGGAATTCGCTTCTTACAGCGATAATCTGGAAGAGGTGTTCGAAAATCATGAACAGATAGAGATATCCCGTTTCTACGAAAAATTACCTAAACCCTCCCTGTTGGCTATAGAAGAGTGGAAAGAAGGAGAGATTTATTACCGCAATCCGTCCAAGGAAAAAGAAATGTTCGGATAATATGTTGCAACGTGTCCAGACGGTTTTTCTCCTTTTGGCAGCAGCAGCCATGCTGATTGCCTCCGTAACGCCTTTGGCGCTGTTCCTCCATAATGCCGACCAGGCAGTGTTTGAGGCAATGGGTGTCTATCTGAACGGTCAACTCAACGACTCTACATGGGGACTGTTTGCCATAGGTGCTGCCAGTTCTGTACTGGCACTTTTTACGGTCTTTCTCTACAAAAAAAGGATGTTGCAGATACGCTTCTCCATCTTCAATATTGTCCTCATGATAGGGTTTTATCTTTATTTCGGATTTATTGTATATCAACTCGCATCAGTAGAGAGTCTCCACTTTCAAAAAGTGGGTATAGGAATTATCATGCCTGTGATTGCTATTATCCTCACCATCCTTGCCATTCGAAGAATAGGTGCCGACGAAGCGCTGGTGCGGTCGCTCAACAGGCTTAGGAAGTAAAAGCGGAAATCACATACAAGATCATAATTATAAGGGTAGCTTGTCGACTATTTACCGGCAGGTTACCCTTTTTTATGGGGATTCACACCATTTTAAATTGGATTTTTTTATACTTTTGCTAAAATTGATTTAATGATTTAATGATTTAATGATTTTGAATCTTTGAATCTTGAATCTTGAATCTTTGAATTCAAAAAAATGAATAATATGGAACAAAAGAAATTACAAAGAACAATAAAATTCACGCTCGTGATATTTGTGGCGGCGCTGTTCTTGGAGTCATGCGGGAGCGTGCCGTTTACCGGAAGAAGGCAGCTCCAGTTAGTATCCAATGAAGAGGTGATGGCATTGAGCCTGCAACAATATCAGGAGTTTATGCGTACAGCTCCCGTTGAAAGGGGTACGCCCAATGCACAGATGGTAAACCGTGTCGGCACCCGGATCGCCAATGCGGTTAAAACTTTTTATACCAACAACGGTTATGCATCGGAAGTCGATAATTATGCATGGGAATTTAATTTGGTGAAAGAGAATAGTGTGAATGCCTTTGCTATGCCGGGCGGTAAGGTGGTCGTTTACACCGGCCTGCTCCCCGTCACCCAAACCGAAGAGGCATTGGCGGTGGTTATGGGACATGAAATAGCCCATGTGCTTGCCCGCCACTCCAATGAGAGATTAAGTCAACAAGTGGCTTTGCAATATGGAGGTGCCATTGCAGGAGGACTTTTGGGTAATTCGCAGGTTATGCAACAACTTGGAAGTACCGTTTTCGGCCTGGGAGCACAATATGGCGTGATGATGCCCTATGCAAGGAAACATGAGTATGAAGCCGATGAGATCGGACTCATACTGATGGCTATAGCCGGTTATGATCCCCGGGTTGCAGTTCCTTTCTGGACAAGGATGGCGCAACAATCAGGCGGATCCCAGGTTCCTGAAGCCTTGAGTACGCACCCTAACGACAATAACCGCATCACACGTATTGAGTCCATTATGCCCAATGCATTGCAGTATTATAAAGGTGCGGGAGTGCAGAATAATACCAAAGAGCCCATTAAAACCAACGTAACGGTACCTGCGGAAACCGGCAAAGCAAAGACTTCCGAAGAGTGGACTTTCTGATTTGGCAATTATCCTTAAAATTGTTATCTTTGAACGATAATTCAATGTGGCTAATGTGCCAAAGTTTCAACGCATTTTTTGAACGGTGAAAACGTTCCGGAATGCATGGTTCTTGATTCTAAACAAAATATATGTCTCCCAAATTACCTAACGACGACGATATAAAAGAGAAAGATGAAAATATGGATGAAGATGAAACTCTTTCTTCTTCCGATTCCTTCTCCGGCTCCAAGGTGCCGGTAAGGTTGGGCGACGACAGTTCGCTCAACCTCTCCAAGATGTATCAGAACTGGTTTCTCGATTATGCTTCCTATGTGATCCTCGAACGTGCTGTGCCGCACATCTCCGACGGCCTTAAGCCGGTGCAGCGCCGCATCCTGCACGCCATGAAGCGGATGGACGACGGCCGTTATAACAAGGTGGCCAATATCATCGGGACGACCATGCAGTACCACCCCCACGGAGATGCCTCTATCGGGGATGCACTGGTACAACTGGGACAAAAAGACCTACTGATAGATTGTCAGGGTAACTGGGGGAATATCCTTACTGGTGACGGTGCTGCCGCACCTCGTTATATCGAAGCACGACTCAATAAGTTTGCCCTTGAAGTACTCTTCGATCCGAAGACCACCGAGTGGAAAGCGTCATATGACGGTCGTAATAAAGAGCCGGTTACATTGCCTGCAAAATTTCCACTTCTTCTGGTGCAAGGTGCCGAAGGAATTGCTGTAGGACTCTCTTCCAAAATATTGCCCCACAACTTTAATGAAGTGTGCGACGCAGCCGTGAGTTATCTACAGGAGGAGGAATTCACGCTCTATCCCGATTTCCAGACCGGGGGACATATCGATGTGGAAAAATATAACGATGGTGAAAGAGGCGGTTCAGTGAAGATCCGCACTACCATCTCCAAGATAGATAACAAGACATTAGTCATAAAAGATATACCTTACGGGAAAACTACTGCCGGACTGGTAGACTCCATCCTCAAGGCCAACGAAAAGGGAAAGATCAAGATCAAAAAGGTGGACGATATCACGGCGCAAAACGTGGAGATCCATGTGCAACTGGCACCCGGCGTCTCTTCCGATAAAACCATAGATGCCCTCTATGCCTTTACCGATTGTGAGATAAGCATTTCTCCCAACTGTTGCGTCATTGATGATAACAGGCCCCACTTCCTTACCGTAAGCGATGTGTTACGCTCGTCCGTCGATACTACCCGTGAACTGTTGCGTCGTGAGCTGGAGATTGAAAAAAGCGAAAAACAGGAAGCGCTCCTGTTTGCATCACTGGAAAAGATATTTATAGAAGAGCGTATCTATAAAGATAAAGAGTTCGAGAATGCTAAAAATATGGATATTGCCGTAATGCATATCGATCAACGTCTCGAACCCTATAAGCCTTCTTTTTTGCGTGAGATCACCCGGGATGATATTCTCAGGCTGATGGAGATCAGGATGGGACGCATCCTCAAATTCAATTCCGACAAGTCGGATGAATTAATTGCCAAACTGAAAGAAGAGATCGGCGAAATCGACCATAATCTCAACCACTTGGTCGATTATACTATCGCCTGGTTCCTGATGCTCAAGGAGAAGTATGGTAAGAACTTCCCGCGCCGTACCATCATCCGTAGTTTTGAAAATATCGAGGCTACCAAGGTGGTCGAAGCCAATGAGAAACTCTATATAAACCGTGAAGAGGGATTTATCGGTACCGGCATGAAAAAGGACGAGTTTGTCTGCAACTGCTCCGATATCGATGATATCATTGTCTTTTTCAAGGATGGAAAATATAAGGTAGTAAAAGTCAGTGACAAGATGTTCGTCGGTAAAGGCATCCTGTATGCCGGTGTCTTCAAAAGAAACGACAAACGTACTATCTATAATGTGGTATACCGTGATGGTAAGAAAGCGCCGCATTACATTAAACGATTCGCTGTTACCGGTATCACTCGTGATAAGGAATATGACCTTACCCGGGGAAAAGCGGGTTCGCGCATTGCATACTTCAGTGTCAATCCCAATGGTGAGGCTGAAACCATCAGAGTGATCCTGAAGCCCAAACCACGTATGCGTATTCTCCAGTTCGAAAAAGATTTCAGCGAGATCGAGATCAAAGGGAGACAGGCTATGGGGAATATTCTTACCAAAGCCGAAGTACATCGTATTCAACTTAAACAAAAAGGGGTGTCAACACTTGGCGGTCGCAAGGTGTGGTTCGACCCCGACGTCTTCCGCCTCAACTACGAAGGTAGCGGCAAATTCCTTGGTGAATTCCAGGGGGATGATATGATCCTTGTAGTGACTACCGACGGGGAGTATTATATCTGTAATTTCGATCTAACCAACCATTTTCCACATAATATACTCCATATCGGGAAATATGATGAGCATAAAGTATGGACAGCCGCCCTCTTTGATGCTGATCAGGGATATGCTTACCTGAAACGGTTTACCTTTGAGCCATCGGAGAAACCGCTTCGATTCGTGGGTGATAACACCGACTCCCGCTTGTTCTTGCTGACCGATGCGGTTTACCCCAGGGTAAAAGCTGTCTTTGGAGGACATGACCATTTCCGGGAACCACTGGAGATTGACGTGGAAGAATTTATTGGTGTAAAAAGCTATAAGGCAAAAGGCAAGCGTATCTCCAACTACGAGGTGACAGAGGTGGAAGAATTGGAACCGCTCCGTTTCCCTGAACCGGAAGAGGAGCCACAGCAGACAATGAAAGTGGAGATCACTGAAGAGAATGGAGAAAATGGGGAAAACGGTGACGAGGATATCTCTGATGCTGATTTACGTGATGAGATCACCGGCCAGATGAAGTTGTTTTAACTCTGCAGATAAAAACAAAATGAAGAAAACGGCACTACTGTTTAGTATATGGATCGGTGTTCTTTGCGTGACGGTTTCACAGGAGAACCGCTCCCTCATACTTCCGGTAGATCCTGTCAACCAAGCTACTCTCCTGGGTATCGGGAAGGCATTTCTCAACGACACCTATCTTTCGCCTCTTAGGTATAGTGGTATCAGCATATCCCTTATGCATGACCGTATAAAGGGAACCCCTCACTTTAATGGTTGCCTGCTCTTGCAACAGCAGTTCCTTATACAGACAGCGATCACCAAAAACCCTACAGCCTCGGCTTCGGAGTATTACGGTGACCTCGATTACCGGCTTACCGGGTTTTATCCACTGTTTGCCGGCTCCAATCTAAGGCTCTATGGTGGCGGAGGGTGGGAAGCCTCACTGGGCGGCATTTACAACGTGCGGAATTCCAATAATCCCGGTTCATTGAAGGTGTCAACCAACTTCAACCTTTCGGCTATGGCTATCTACAACTGGAAGATCTTTACCTTCCGGTGGCAGCTTTCCACACCCTTTGCAGGTATGTTCTTCTCTCCTGAATATGGACATTCCTATTACGAAATATTTACGCTTGGAAATAATAAAGGAACCGTTCATTTCGGATCTTTTCATAATCAACAGGCATTGCGCAACTATTTTTCAGTCGATGTGCCGGTACATAATATCACTCTCCGTGCCGCCTATTTGGGGGATTACTACAATACAGACGTGAATGAGCTTGTTACCAGGATTGTTTCCCATCAGTTCATGATCGGACTTGTAGTGGAATCTCTCAATTTCGGAGGAAAAAAGGTGCGTGACAATCCCTCGCTTCCGTCTGTGTATTATTAATGGAATGGAGAGCGGGAGACGAGGTGACTGGGAAGAAAAGGGATTTAAAAATTTAATGATTTGTATGATTTGAATCCGATATCCCAAATCCGATATCTCAAATCCCAAATATAGAAATATGCAATATAATTTCGATGAAATAGTAGACCGTTCGGGCAGCAATGCAGTTAAGCTGGAGAAGTTAAAACCTGTATTCGGACATGAGGATCTTATCCCGCTATGGGTAGCAGATATGGAATTCAAGTCCCCGCCGGCAATTATAGAAGCGTTGAAACAACGTGTGGAACATGGTGTTTTTGGTTATACCCTCCCTTCTGGAGAATATATCTCTTCCATTGTCAATTGGCTCGAAAGACGTCACCATTGGCATATAAAAGGAGAACATATCAACTTTGTACCCGGTGTAGTCAAAGGATTTGCCTTTGCCATCGACGAATTTACGGACAAGGGGGATAAAGTGATCATCCAACCGCCTGTATATCATCCGTTCCGTATCGTCACCTCATCACTCGGACGTGAGGTGGTCAACAATCCGCTTATCCTCGAAAATGGGCAGTACAAGATGGATTTCGAAGGCTTGCGTAAGATCGCTTCAGATGGCGACTGCAAGATGCTGATTCTTTGTAATCCCCATAATCCCGGTGGTAGAGCCTGGTTTCCCGAAGAATTGAGTGAACTGGCTGACATCTGCCACGAAAACAATATACTGGTCGTCTCAGATGAGATCCATGCAGATATGGCTTTGAAAGGTTATCGGCATACTCCTTTCGCATCAGTATCTCCGAAAGCGGAAGAGATTTCACTTACCCTTATGGCACCCAGCAAAACCTTCAATATTGCCGGAATTGTCAGCTCATTCGCGGTCATCCCCAATGGGGAGATAAGGAGAAGATATCTTGCTTACCTCGAACCACGTGAATTGCAACAGGGAACCATCTTTGCTTTTACTGCTACGCGTGCGGCTTATGACGAATGCGAGGAGTGGCTTGACCAGATGTTGGCTTATGTGCAGGCCAATATTGATTTTGTGGATGAGTATCTCAAAGAGAATATCCCTGAAATAAAAGCCATCCTGCCTGAGGCCTCTTTCCTGATATGGCTCGACTGTCGTGCGCTTAACCTGACTCAACGGGAACTTGTAAAACTCTTTATAGAAAAAGCTCATCTGGCGTTGAACGACGGTACTATGTTCGGTCCCGGCGGTGAGGGTTTCATGCGGCTTAATGTAGGGTGTCCACGCACCTTACTCGAAAAGGGATTAAATAATTTAAAAAAAGCAGTACACCCCTAAACATCGATGCCACTCAGTTGTTAGTTAATTGTATAGTATAGATGGATCAAGTCTTGAATTGAAACAACGTTCGGCAGAGCCAAAATCGACGTGGTCAATTAAAAATCAGCGAAGCTAAATCATTAAATCATTAAATCATTAAATATTAAAATAAAGGAACAATGCAAATCTCAGACAATAAATACGTTACAGTTACCTATGACCTGAATGTAGGCGAAGGTGAAGAGCGGGAATTGATGGAGCGGGCAACTGCCCAACAACCGTTGGAATTTATTTTCGGTACCAATTCCATGCTCGAAGCATTCGAGAATCAACTCAGGGGGCTTTCGCAAGGAGATAAATTCTCTTTCCGGCTTACCCCGGAAGAGGCTTATGGTGATTACGACGACACTAAGGTACTAGAACTGCCCAAAAATATTTTCGAGATCGATGGGAAAATCGATGGGGAAGTGCTTTTTGAAGGGAATACCCTTCCAATGATGGATTCTTCCGGTAACCGGCTTATGGGATCCGTCGTTTCTATCGGTGACGAAGTGGTCACTATGGATTTTAACCATCCGCTGGCAGGAGAAATCATGCATTTCGAAGGAACGGTGATGGGGGTGAGGGAAGCCTCTGTCGAAGAAATCGCGGCCCTCTTTTCCGGTGGTTGTGGCTGTGGTTCCGGCGGTTGCGGATCGGGTGAAGAAGGCGGATGCGGTTGCGGTTCTTCCGACGAAAGTATGTCGGGTGGTTGCGGCTGTGGTTCCGGCGGTTGTGGTAGCTGTTGACGATGATGTTATTATCATTAGATTTATCTTTACCCATCAGTAATCCTACGGTGCAGTTTCTGATCCTGTTCGTCATCGTATTGTTGGCACCTATAATTTTCAACAAGATCAGAATACCGTCACTGATAGGTCTTATTATTGCTGGGGCTGTGATAGGTCCTTACGGTGTCGGTTTGATGTTGCGCGACAGCAATATGATCATGCTGGGGAACGCCGGGTTGCTCTATATCATGTTCCTTGCAGGTATAGAGATTGATGTGGCTGAGTTCAGGAAGAACAGTGCAAAAAGCCTGGTATTCGGAATGCTCACTTTCTCTATTCCTATGATCATCGGTACGTTTGCCGGCCTCTACCTGCTCAACCTCACACTTATCTCATCCATACTGCTGGCAAGTATGTTCGCTTCCCATACGTTGGTGGCGTATCCCATCATCAGTAAGCTGGGAGCGGGAAAGAACAGGGCCGTTACTGTTGCGGTGGGGGGGACAATGATCACCGATACGCTGGCGCTGCTGGTACTGGCCATCATCGTCAGCATGAACGAGGGACAGGTTACCCCGGCCTTCTGGACGCAGATGACCCTCTCGTTGATCCTTTTTTCACTGGTCGTTGTTTTTCTTTTTCCCGTTGTCGGAAGATGGTTCTTCAAGAAATTTCATGACAGCACGTCGCAATTTATCTTTGTGTTGACGATGATATTCCTTGGCGGATTCCTTGCCGAACTGGCCGGAATTGAGGCGATTATCGGGGCTTTCCTCGCCGGGCTTTCCATGAACAGGCTTATCCCTCATGTTTCTTCATTGATGAACAGGATCGGCTTCGTGGGAAATGCCATCTTTATTCCCATATTCCTTATCAGTGTGGGAATGCTTATTGATTACCAGGCCTTTATCACCGGATTCGAAACTCTTAAAGTGGCAGTGGTAATGACAGTGGTGGCCATTCTTGCCAAGTTCCTGGCCGCATGGGCTACACAAAAGATTTACGGCTATACCAAAGCCGAACGTATGCTTATCTTCGGACTCAGCAACGCCCAGGCGGCTGCCACATTGGCTGCGATAATGGTGGGACACAGAGTGGGGTTACTCGATGACAGCATCCTCAACGGCACTATTGTCATGATCCTTGTCACATGCACCGTTGCCTCTTTCCGTGCACAAAAAGGGGCAGTGGAAATATCTCTCTCAGAAGGGATGGTAAAAGAGGAAGAAGGGAATCCGGATGAGCGCATCCTTATTCCTATCGCCAATAAAGATACGCTCAGAGACTTGATCGATCTTAGCCTGACCATTAAGTCCAAGGCTAATGTAGACAACGTCTATGCGCTCAATATCATCAAGAGTACTGAGGCTACCTCTGAGACGGAGAAAGCTTCGGAAAAATTACTTGAAGAGGCTGTTATGCTGGGTGCCGGTGCCGACACAGCCATCCAGCCTCTGCAACGTTACGATATGAACGTACTCAATGGAATCCTTGGAGTAGTGAAGAAATATGCTATCACCGATATTGTGATGGGGCTTCACGTAAAACAGCAGATATCGGAGTCTTTTCTTGGAAATCTTGTGGAGGGGGTACTTAATAAGTGCCAGTCTACTCTTTTCGTATATAAGGCCATACAACCATTGGGTACGATTAAACGCAGGCTGGTTATCATTCCACCCAATGCCGATAGAGAGGTCGGTTTCTCACTCTGGTTATCCAAAATATGGAATTTAGGTCGTAACTCAGGCGGGAAGCTAAGTTTCTATGCTGCCAATGAGATACTCGATACCCTTCGCTATGTACACAAGATACATCCTATAGATGCGGAATTCAATGAATTTAGTGATTGGAGAGAGTTTGTTAAACTGGCAAAAGAGGTCGGGAAAAATGATGGATTGGTTATTGTGATGAGCCGCCAGCGGAAGATATCTTACGACCCTGTCATGCGTAATATCCCCGATTATATCAACAAGCATTTTAAAGATACCAATTTTATGTTGCTTTACCCGGTACAATCAACTTCCGTAGAAGATTATCATAACGATATGACCAATGCCTCACTGATAACGCCTGTCCGTAATCAGGATGGATTTGGTGCTGCTCCTTGATAAGGTATAATACTTTAATATACTGTGCACGACTATTGGTAATTTGTAATTAGTAATTAGTAATTCCTAAAATGAATACATTCGGAACAATATTCAGGTTGACATCATTCGGAGAATCGCATGGTACAGCTGTGGGAGGTGTTATAGATGGCTGCCCCCCGGGGTTGGAACTCGATATGGATTTTATACAGTCGGAGCTCGACAGGCGCCGCCCCGGCCAGTCCCGTATCACTACTCCCCGTAAGGAAGCCGATAAAGTGGAATTTCTTTCGGGAGTATTTGAAAATAAAACTACCGGCGCTCCTATTGGTTTCATCGTGAGGAACGAGAATCAGCAGTCGTCCGATTACGATAACATCAAAGAGGCTTTTCGCCCTTCGCATGCCGATTTCACCTATCAGCAGAAATATGGTATCCGTGATTACCGGGGTGGGGGACGGTCGTCCGCACGGGAAACCATAGCCCGTGTGGTGGGCGGTGCTGTGGCAAAACTTTACCTCCGTCGTCTCAATATAGACATTACAGCCTATACTTCACAGGTGGGTGATATTGCATTGGAGAATGATTACAGGATATACGACCTTTCACGTACGGAAGATAATTTTGTCCGTTGTCCCGATCCCGATATAGCGGAACAGATGATCAAATTGATTCAGGAGGTACGCTATCAGGGAGATACTATCGGCGGTACTATCACCTGTGTCGTCAAAGGTACACCGGTAGGTTTGGGAGAACCTGTTTTTGGTAAACTTCACGCCATGTTAGGCTCCGCTATGTTGAGTATCAATGCCGTAAAAGGTTTCGAATATGGTTCCGGATTTAGCGTAGCTGCCCGCGGTTCAGAAGTGAACGACTCTTTCTATAACGACAATGGCAGGGTGAATACCCGCACTAATAATTCCGGAGGGATTCAGGCCGGCATTTCCAATGGGCAGGATATCTATTTTCGGGTGGCTTTTAAACCGGTTTCTACTATCCTCCGGGAGCAACAGACAGTAGATATGCATGGCAATGATACGATCATTAAAGCCCGTGGACGACATGATCCTTGTGTGTTGCCCCGTGCAGTACCCATTGTGGAAGCCATGGCCGCCATTACGCTTCTGGATGCTTATCTGCTCTCGAAAGCAACAGCCCCGTTTTAACGGGGAATGGCGATTGGGTGATTGGAGAGGGTGAGAGACCGGGTGACCGGGGAGACTGTGTGAATGAAAAGTAGTAATAAGAATGAAGAGGTTGATTGTTATCTTTTCTATGGTGATAATAGCAGTGTCTTTTTCCTCCATGGTTATCGCTGAGATCTCCCCGGAAAGGGTATATACTCCGGAAGATCGGCAGATATTTGATCGTTATATCGGCTATATTGCTCCTTGGCGCTTAGCTCCTGCCGACAGCCTGCTGGAAAAGACGGCTCTCTTTTTTTTGAATGCTCCTTATGTATCCCATACACTGGAGATGCCCGGTGAAGAGAAATTGGTTGTTAACCTGCGTGAGTTTGACTGTACCACTTTTGTTGAATCGGTAGTTGCATTGGCTCGTACCGCTCGTTCGGATAATCCTGATTTTGATACCTTTCTCAGTGAATTGCAATATATCCGCTATCGGGATGGTAACCTTCGGGGATATGTTTCCCGACTTCATTATACCTCCGATTGGCTCTATGATAATGAGAAGAAAGGGGTGATGAAAAACATTTCCGCCGGATTAGGTGGTATCTGTGAGAAGAAGACGATTGATTTTATGACTTCCCATCGTGATGCATACAGGCAATTGAAGAATGACAATGTGATGCTCAAAGAGATGCAAGTGATGGAGAATCGGATTAATGAACGGGATGGTTTTTATTATTTGCCCAAGAGTTCCATATCCGGAAAAACCCCTATGATACCACATATGTCTATGGTTGCTTTTACTACCGGTATTAAAGGGTTGGATGTCACCCATATGGGTGTCGTCTTCCACAAGGGTGAAAAACTCACTTTTATACATGCCTCATCCACGCAGAAAAAAGTGGTGGTCGATCAAAAGAGTCTTAGTGATTATTGCGCCGCTCAATCTTCCTGTACCGGCATCATCGTTTTCCGTATTACCCTCATTGACACTACTTCCCGATAGATCGGGATTAGCACATTAAAAATACCTTTCTATCATTCCACTGTTCCACCTTTTTACTTTCCCATGAATACTGATTTTCCGGTTTTTCCTTTATTTCTGTCGCAGGCGGTACCTTTGCCGGTAGCGGCCGAAGTACCGAGCGGTACATCTCCGGGTTCCGAAGTATCTCCACTGCCTTGTCATATACTTTGTCGTCCGACAATTGATGCAGAAGTACTCCTTTCTTATAGTAAAAACGCTGCACAATTTCCGATTCGATCATACTGGTAATATCCTCTTTAAAGAGTTCCAGGTCCCGATCCAGATTGGCATGCAATTTTGCCTCTAAGGCTGCGAATTCTTCTTTGGCTACATCCATATATCCTTCGAATTCCATCATGGCCTTTAGTTGTTGCAGTGAACGTTCGCTCAATTGGTCATATTCGAAATCCCGCTTCTTTACGAACTCCTTGAACGCTTCGTAATCAGTCTCCGGAAGCCTGAACCGGTGGGGTGGGGCAATCTCTTTGTGTTGTTGTGCCCACTCTGTTACATAGTCAAAGATGACATTATCTGCCATCAGGTAGTATGCGATTGTCCCCCCTGTAGGTTGCGGAATGATGATATCAGGCGTAATTCCACCGCCGTCGCGTACTTCACGTCCGTTACGGGTTTTAAATACATTTGTCAGTGAGTCGGGTACCCGCGCCACACTTCCGTCAGGGTTACGATGTGAGTAGTCCAGCGCCTGGATACAGCGTCCGCTGGGGATATAATATTTTGAGGTGGTAATCTTGATGTTTCCACCGTAAGGCAGGTCACGGGGTGTTTGTACCAAGCCTTTTCCAAACGACCGGTTGCCTACGATCACCGCGCGGTCAAGATCCTGAAGCCCTCCCGCTACAATCTCCGAGGCAGAGGCCGAGCCGGTATCGATCAGTACCACGATAGGGATAATCTCATCCAATGGCTGATTGCGTGTCAGGTAAGTTCTGTCCCATTGCTTTACCTTTCCTTTAGTCGACACTATTTCTTCTCCCTTCGGTACGAATAGATTTACTACATCCACTGCTTCGTCCAGAATACCTCCCCCGTTACCGCGCAGGTCCATAATCAACGAAGTCGCTCCCTTCGCTTTCAAATCCTGTACAGTTTTCTTCACCCGGTCAGCACTTCTTGTCGTAAAGCTGCCAAAATGAAGATAACCGATTTTATCGTCTGTTATTCCCGAGTATGTAATGGGATCGACTTCAATCTTTTCGCGCACTATCTTCAATTTCCGGTCCTTTTTTTCACCCGGTCGACGGATAGTCAATTCGAGTGAAGTACCCGGTGTTCCCTTCAATTTGTCGCTTACCTCTTTTACCGTCGATTTCCGCATGTCTTTGCCGTCAATTTCGAGGATGGCATCGCCTGCCTTCAGGCCTGCTTTATCTGCAGGAAGTCCCTCATAGGGCTCATTGATCACTACCTGCCCGTTATTATAAGATATGATCGCACCGATACCTGCATATTCGCCTGTCGTCATGAACTGGAGATCTTCCATATTCTCTTCCGCATAATACTCGGTATAGGGATCCAGGCGTGTTAACATGTTTCGGATACTGTTCTGTACTAAGTTGTTCACCTCAACACTATCCACATAAAACATATCCAGTTCACGCAGTACAGAGTTGAAGATGTCGATGTTCTTATTAATGTCGAAATAACGTTGATTTTTATTATCAGCCGGTGCCTGCGCCTGCGCTGCCGCTTGCAATGTTGTAAAAACCACCAGCATACAAAGAATAATTTTTCTCATATAATATAATTGATTCATTTTTTACTTTCAAAATTCAGCTACGCTGATTTGCAGTTCACATCCATGATTCGTGATCTCGGATCTCGGATTTGGAATTCCCATCTCCCTTTTTCCCCGGTCCCCCAATCATATGTCAACTTTCCCTCCTTCTCAAGTGGCAAAGGAACAAATTTTTGATGAAAATGAAATATAGTTTTAGTTATATGTTTATAAATCCATGTTTCTATTAGGATATAACTTCCATTTATTGTAGTCTGTTTTTTATTTTGCATGTAAACTACGCATGTCTCGCAACAAAAGCAGTTGGTTTGTTGTTATCTTTGAAGTTTTTCAGATTAATTCTTGTTTATGAAGACCCTGCTCCGTTATCTATTCCTGCCTCTACTTACAGTATTGCTTATTTTTATTGCTACCTGTCTAATTTCATCTTCCCGGATGCCCGGTATGCCCGAAGGTTTTCCGTGGGATAAGTTGGTGCATTTTGGTATGTTTTTTGTCCTTTCCGCCGTCTCGTTGATCGATTATTACAGGTTGTGCAAGGGAAACCCGCCCACTTTACGATGGATTTTCTGGGGCTTTTTCATTCCCGTGCTTTATGGAGGAGGTATTGAGTTAATGCAGAAATATTTCTTCGTATCCCGCAGTGCGGAATGGGCTGATTGGATTGCTGATATTCTCGGTTCGCTGGTCGCGACAGTAATAGTAATTATTTCCCTCAAAAAACGACGATATTCGGAAAAAAATATATCTTTGTAAAGTCGAACATGTTTAAAAAGGTTATAATATCCGAAAGTATAACTAAATTGTCTTGGTCTTGAACTTTAGTTCCAAATTCCAAATTCTAAATTCTAAATTCTAAATTCTAAGTTCTAAATTCTAAGTTCTAAATTCTAAGTTCTAAATTCTAAGTTCTAAGTTCCAAGTTCCAAGTTCCAAGTTCTGAATTAATAATGATTAATATGCGTAAATTTTTTATACTCTATAGTTTTCTGGCAGCTGGATTGCTGATATCATGTACCGCTTCTTCCGAAAAAAGATCCGCAGTATCCGACACACCATCCGATTCTGCTGCTGTGGCACAGGAACCACTTAGTGACGGTGATCGGCAGTTTTTGGTGAAAGTGGGCGACCAGGCTCCCGATTTTACAATGGAACTGCCCGACGGTAGTCATGTCACACTCTCCTCTCTGCGGGGGAAAGTGGTGATGTTGCAATTTACCGCCAGTTGGTGTGGTGTATGCCGTAAGGAAATGCCCCATATTGAATCGCGTATCTGGCAGCGTCATAAAAATAATCCGGAGTTTGCGCTGTATGGGATCGATCGTGAAGAGCCGGTAGAGAAAATTCAGGAACTCATTGAGGCCACCGGAGTGACCTATCCCATAGGTTTGGATCCTGATGCCGGTATCTTTGGTTTATATGCCGAAAAGAAGGCTGGTATTACCCGTAATATCATTATTGACCGGGAAGGGAAAATTGTGATGCTTACGCGTCTGTTCGAAGAAGAAGAATTTGAACGAATGGTAGAGACCATCGACTCATTACTGCTCGGCTCCTGAGCCGGATACTTTCATTATTCACTTTTCACTTTTCACTTTTAATTTGTTTATTGTATGAAATACGAAGATTTAAAAATTCTCGATGAGTTACGGGAAAAAGGGAGTATTTCCGAAGAGGAATATCAACGCGAGAAAGAAAAAATTCTCAATGATCAGGAAAATACCTTGAGTAATGCCGGTAAGAAGCCTTTGTTTGGGCTCGAGGAAAACACTTATCTGATGCTTATGCACCTTACTCAATTTGCAGGAGCTATCGTTCCGTTGGCCGGTTTCATAATTCCTATCCTGATGTGGACTACCAACAAAGATACCAATGCCAATGTTGATAAGCATGGTAAGAATATTCTCAATTGTATGATCAGTTACGCTATTTATGCCGTCGTACTCTGTATCACTGTGATCGGTATCCCTGTGGCTGTCGTATTGGGTCTACTTTACGCCGTTTTTGTAGTGATTGCTACTGTCAAAGCCAATAACGGAGAGTACTGGAAATATCCGTTTACTATTCAATTCATTAAATAAAAAACAATGGTGCAGGAACAACTTGTTAATTATTCCAATGTACAACTCAACCGTGAGGAAAATATTATCCTTCGCAATGTCAATCTTACTGTCAATCGCGGCGATTTCCTCTATATCATCGGCAAGGTCGGTTCCGGAAAAAGCACCCTGATGAAAAGTATGTATGCCGAGCTTCCCATCGAAGAGGGGAGTGCCCGGGTATTCGATTATGAACTGGCCGGTATCAAACGCCGGCTGGTTCCTTTTCTTCGTAGGAAGATAGGAATTGTTTTTCAGGATTTTCAGTTGCTTATCGATCGTACCGTCGAGAAGAATCTCGAGTTTGTGCTGCGTGCTACCGGATGGAAAAACGGCCGTGAGATCAGGGACCGGATCAATGAGGTCCTGGTACAGGTCGGCATGCAGAATAAGACCTATAAGATGCCTCATGAACTATCGGGTGGGGAACAGCAAAGGGTGGTGATTGCCCGTGCCTTGCTTAATTCTCCTGCCCTCATACTGGCCGATGAACCGACAGGTAATCTCGACCCCGAAACCGGAAGCCAGATCGTCGCCCTCCTGCAGGAAATATCCAGCCGGGGTACTGCCGTGATCATGTCCACACACAACTACTCCATCGTGCAGGCCTTCCCCGGCAAGATCATGCGTTGTGAAAACGCATCCCTACTTGAAATGTAATTACCAATTACCAATTACCAATTACCTCCCCAGTCTCCCGGTCTCCTTTTACACTATCGTGTGAAGCGCATTATCCTTTTCCCATATTATTCTCATTGGCATATTGGCACATTATTCTCATTTTTTTACTACCTTTGCAACTTCAAAAATTCATTCACGTTAAATAATTCACAATCGTGGCCGATACAAAGTATATTTTTGTTACAGGCGGTGTGGTTTCCTCTTTGGGAAAAGGAATCATTGCGGCATCACTTGGTAAATTATTACAGGCAAGAGGCTATAAAGTCACTATCCAGAAGTTCGATCCATATATCAATGTCGATCCCGGAACTCTCAATCCCTATGAGCATGGCGAGTGTTATGTCACTGTGGACGGACATGAGGCCGACCTCGACCTGGGACACTACGAACGTTTTCTTAACATACAGACCGCAAAGGGAAATAATATTACTACCGGGCGTATCTATCAGAATGTGATCCAGAAAGAACGTCGTGGTGACTATCTCGGCAAGACGGTACAGGTAATTCCTCACATTACTGACGAGATCAAGCGCAATGTAAAATCTCTTGGAGTTAAGAGTAAGTTTGATTTTGTCATTACCGAAATAGGGGGGACAGTAGGAGATATCGAATCTACTCCATTCCTGGAGGCGGTACGTCAGCTTCGTTGGGAACTCGGACGTAACTGTTTCTGCCTCCATCTCACTTACGTACCCTATATCGCTGCAGCAGGTGAAGTGAAGACCAAACCTACACAGCACTCCGTCAAGGAGTTGCAGTCGCTCGGTATTCAACCCGATATGCTGGTGCTCCGGACAGATCGTAATCTCAACAAGGATATTCTTGATAAGGTCGCCCTTTTTTGTAATGTGGAACAGGGTGCTGTGATGCAATCGGTTGATGTCTCCACTATCTATGAGGTTCCTGTCATGATGCAGAAGCAGGGCATGGATGAAGTGGTATTGCGTAAAATGAATATGCCTGTTGAAGGGAACGCCAACCTGGATGCATGGAAAGCCTTCCTTCAGAAACGCAAGGATGCCAGGAAGGAGGTCTGTATTAAATTGGTAGGAAAATATGCCGAATTACCGGATGCCTATAAATCGATCAATGAAGCGCTTTCCCAGGCGGCTATCTATAACGACAGGAAGCTAAAGCTGGATCTCTGCCATTCGGAAAAGATCACTGAAGAGAACGTTGAGGAAACACTGAAGGATGCCGATGGTATTGTTATCGCTCCCGGCTTCGGACAACGGGGTATCGAGGGAAAATACCTGGCATTGGGTTACGCACGTAAAAATGACATCCCTACCTTCGGGATATGCCTTGGCATGCAATGTATGGTCATTGAGTATGCCCGTTCCATCCTGGATATTCCGGAGGCCAATTCTTCCGAATTCGATCCCAAGGCAGCCGACAAGGTCATCGACCTGATGGAAGAGCAGAAGCATATCACAAATATGGGGGCATCCATGCGCCTTGGGGCTTACGATTGTGTTATTAAAAAAGGATCGCTGGCATACAAGGCATATGGAAAAACCAAAGTGAGTGAACGCCATCGCCATCGTTATGAATTTAATAATTTATATAAAGACCGGTTTGAAGCCGGTGGTATGAAATGTACCGGTATCAATCCCGATTCTGAACTGGTGGAAGTGGTAGAGGTGCCTCATCTTCGCTGGTATCTCGGTACCCAGTTCCATCCCGAATATAATAGCACCGTTATTTCACCTAACCCGCTTTTCATGAGTTTTATGCAAGCTGCGGCGGAATTGCACGATGCAAGTAAAAAATAAAAACTGATAATGGATAAAAATACAGTCACAGGATTGCTGCTTATCACAGCCATCATCATAGCTTTTACTATTTATAACAGGCCTGATCGTGAGCAGATTGAGGCACAGCAGCGCATGCGCGACTCCATTGCAATGGTGGAAATAGAACGTGCGCAACTCGAAGCCCTGCAAAAAGCCGGTGGAGAGACTGACTCGACCCTGCCTGGTGCAGGAAGTAATGCTGTCGCCGATTTTTTCAATGCAGGTGCACCTGCATCACCCACCGATACTACTGCCCTGTCTTTAGCGACAGAAGCGGTCGTTCCATCTTCGATCCAGGAGGAAACTGTCGTCCTGGAGAACGAAAAAATACGTATTCTCCTCAGTACCCGTGGTGGTTCTATCCGGTCCGTACAATTGAAGGAGTATCTTCACCATACGGGAGAAAATCTCTTATTGTTCGATGGCCCTGACGAAGCGCGCTTTAATCTCAACCTGTTTAATCGTAACAGTGTCCATCTCTCTACTGAAGACTTGGTTTTTACTCCTGTTCCAGGTAGTGACGGCCATTCTGTCACTATGCGCCTGCAACAAAGTCCCGGCCAATATATCGATTTTGTATATACACTCCCGGCCGATGAATACATGATGGATTTCGAGGTGCGTCTGGCTGGTATGAAGAATGGTCTTCACCCGGAAAGCCTCACCAATTTCCGTATGAACTGGGAGCAGAAGATCCGTCAACAGGAGAAGGGACGCACCTTCGAGAATCGTTTCACTCGTATCCACTATAAATATGACAAACAGGATGTACAGAAGATGAGTGAATCCAAGAACGATCGAAAGGAACTCTCAGAACCGCTCAAATGGTTCTCTTTCAAAGATCAATATTTTACCTCCATCATTATCGGTAAGCAGCCCTTCAGTAACACCATACTCAATTCTGAAGTGCTTAACAACCCTGATTATACGAAACAGTATAAGGCCGAAGGGTGGGTCCCTGCGGTGATTAGTCCTGACAGCGACCTGATTACTGCCGGTTTCAACTATTATTTCGGTCCGGTACATTACAATACGCTTAAAGCTTACGATAAGGATGTAGCCAACAGTGTCGATAAGTTGCAGCTCGAAGAGAACGTATACCTTGGTTACCGCTGGTTGAGTTGGGTTAACAAATGGTTTGTGATCCCGGTCTTCAACTTCTTCCTCTCCCTCAACTGGGGAATGGGCCTTATTATCCTCATCCTTACTCTGATGGTGAAGTTGATCACCCTGCCGCTTACTTATAAATCGTTTATGTCATCGGCAAAAATGAGGGTATTACGTCCGCAGATACAGGAGTTTGAAAAGAAATATCCCGGTAATGACCAGGAGATGATGATGAAGCGGCAACAGGCTACTATGGAGCTTTATAACAAAGCAGGAGTTAATCCTATGAGCGGTTGTTTACCCATGTTGATACAAATGCCTGTATTGCTGGCTCTCTTCTTTTTCTTCCCGGCTGCTATCGAATTGCGTCAGCAGGGTTTCCTTTGGGCGGATGACCTGTCCACCTACGACTCCCTTATATCATGGAGTGGCAATATTCCACTGATCACCCGTTTCCTAGGTAACCATATCAGTATATTCTGTTTGCTGATGACGGTAGTCAACGTCTTCTACACCAAGTATAACATGTCGATGACCGATACCGGTTCGCAGGCGATGCCGGGTATGAAGTATATGCCAATCTTTATGTCGGTATTCATGTTCTTCTTCCTTAACTCTTATCCGGCCGGATTGAACTATTATTATTTCCTTTCCACGCTGATCACGATTGGGCTTACTCTTATCATGAAGCAAGTGATCGACGAAAATAAGATCCTGGCACAGTTAGAAGCAAATAAGAAGAAACCCAAAAAGAAATCGGGTTTCATGGCGCGACTGGAAGAGGCTCAAAAGATGCAGGAGAAGATGGCTCGTGAGCAAGCCAAGGAGAATGCTAAACGCAATGCCCGCCGTTAAATAAGAAATCTCCGGATAATGTTTCCTACTGTTGTCCGGGGATTTTTTCTGTTCCTTGTAGAGAAAAACCACATATACATTGAAAGAGGAATTTTTAACAATTTGTTGAACTTATTTTTCTCATCTTTGTTCTTAAATAAGTAAAGCGACGTTTACTTTAAAATACATATTCACATGAGTCAAGAAGGTAAAGTACTTGAGTATGACGAGGACGATTCTCTGCGTTTTATACGGGAGAACCTGCCGGAAGAGATGCAGGACGAGTTCTCGGATGACGAGATCAATTACATTGTAGATCTTATTTATGACTTCTACGAAGAAAAGGGATATCTCGATGAGAATGACGACGATGATTCCGAAGTCGAAATCAATGAGGATGAACTACTGGAATATATCGGCCGGAATGCCCGGAAAAACAAAGAGATATTGGGACGAGATTACACTGACGAACAGATCGAAGCCATCGTGGCGGGAGAGTTAGCTTATTGCGATACACTCAATTTGTTCGATTGACCAAATAAACGTTTAAGATTTAAAGATTTAAAATTCAAAGATTTAATTAAAAACGACGAACTATGAAACAATTTTCAAAATTATTTGCCATCGCCCTCTTGGGAGGCGCATTGGTGTTATCGGGTTGTGGAGCAAGCAATACGGTGAAAGGCGGAGGTCTCGGCGCAGGTGCCGGTGCAGCTGTCGGAGCCGGAGTTGGAGCCATTGCCGGAGGAGGTAAGGGTGCTGCCTGGGGTGCCGGTATAGGGGCTGTGCTGGGAGGTACTGCCGGAGCTATTATTGGTAACAAGATGGATAAGCAGGCTGCCGAACTTGAGCAGATCGAAGGAGCCCAGGTAGAGAAAGTCAATGAGGGGGAAGCTATCAAAGTTACTTTTGAATCAGGTATCCTTTTTGCCACCAATTCAAGCACCCTGAATACTGCTTCACGTGCCTCACTCGATAAGTTTGCCACTTCACTCCAAAACAACCCTGATACCGATGTGAAAATATATGGCCATACCGACAGTACAGGTAGTGACGCTATCAACAATCCGTTGTCACAACGTCGTGCCGAATCGGTATATAATTATCTCGTATCTAAAGGGGTTTCCGGTGCACGTATGGCATCTGAAGGATTCGGTTCCACACAGCCTGTGGCCGACAACAATACGGTGGACGGTCGCGCACAAAATCGCCGTGTGGAAGTGTATATTCTTCCTAATGCCAAGATGATCCGCGAAGCACAGGAACAGGCACGATAAGTTTTTTTTCTAAATATACGTTTTTGAATCGCGTTGCCTACCTGGCAGCGCGATTTTTTCACAGGGATAGAATAGAGGTTATGGCAGAAGATTTACACATCCCGCACGGGGTATCCAAAGAGGAAGTATATAAAGCGTTATACCCCCAGTTGCAGGCATTGACAGATGGAGAATCCGACCTTATTGCCAATATGGCTAATATCACCTCCGCACTCAAGGAAGCCTTTGGCTTCTTCTGGGTTGGTTTTTACCGTGTAGTGGATGATAAATTGGTTCTCGGCCCTTTCCAGGGGCCTCCGGCGTGTACCCGTATCATGTATGGTAAAGGAGTTTGTGGCACTGCCTGGAAAGAGGGGCGTACCCTTATTGTCCCCGATGTCGATAAGTTCCCCGGCCATATTGCTTGTAGCAGTTTGTCCCGTTCAGAGATCGTCATTCCTGTAAAGAAAGGTGATTCTGTTACAGCAGTATTGGATGTGGACAGTGACCGGCCCGATCATTTCGACGAAATCGATGCCTTCTATCTGGAAAAAATATGCAGTCTATTTGGTTAATTTTCCCCTCTGATATTTTGTAGAGACGAAACAAAAAGGTATCTTTGCACTGCAATTGCGAAAGTAGCTCAGTTGGTAGAGCATAACCTTGCCCCAAAAGGAAATGGAGACTAACCTTGGCAAGGGAACCGGAAAAGAGATTCTGGAGAAAATTTTGAATATTATTGCGAAAGTAGCTCAGTTGGTAGAGCATAACCTTGCCCCAAAAGGAAATGGAG
>NZ_JAXQGC010000054.1:0-12604 GCF_034331125.1 Proteiniphilum sp. | reverse complement strand
GAAAATTTTGAATATTATTGCGAAAGTAGCTCAGTTGGTAGAGCATAACCTTGCCAAGGTTAGGGTCGCGGGTTCGAGTCCCGTCTTTCGCTCATCATCTTCGAGATCATTGCCTGATATAAAAAATCCATTGTCGTAAAATAGGTGATTTTATTTTCTTCACAATAGTCTACTATATTCTTCAGATTGCTGCTGGCCAATACGTTATTTCTGTATCTGCAATATGCCATAGATGCACTTTCTCTAAATCCTAATCTTTTCTGGAGAGTGATGAATTCTATCCTCCAGTAGGGTTGACGCCAATCTTCGATAAAAGTTCAATATAATGACCTTCCGATATTTTTCCTTTCTCAAACAGGGTTCTGGCTTTAACATCATCTCCGAAGAGAACGATACTGGTGGGCTATTTAAAAAGTTTCCCTTAGTTCACGAAACATTTGTATCGGAGAAATATAGCGGATACCAAAATAAATACAAGGTTCAGGGATTTTAATTTTGTTTTTTCTTTGGGGTTGACTGGTCTCATGCGTCACGATTATACAATCGTGTTGTATTGCATATGCTATTAACCAGGGATCTGCCAGATCAGTTGATAAAAATTCATCTTTGGCGTTTTGCATAAAATGTCGGTTAGAATGTACCCAAATAGCTATGTTCGCATATGTATCCACACAAGAAGAGGTATCGGTAAAGAATCCGGCATCAATATCATTCGCACACCATAAAGCCAGTTTATCGGGAGTCGAAACATCACAAATTTCTTTCTTGACTTTATCAATACTACAAATCAAGCCTCTATTCGACAGATCTATTAATTTGTCCCAAAAACCGGGAACCACATCAAATGGATAATACATTCGATGCGCTTGAATTAAAACGTTACTATCTAATAAATACTTTTTCACTAATACAAATATTGAGTGACAAATGTATTGTATGTATCCCCTTTCATATTTGTCAATTTATATGCATCGCGGTATAAGAGTTTATTGTCTTTCACGGCACTATCTACGAAAGCTGCAAATCTTACACTTACCCGTTTTTTTGCAGTTGCATAAAAATCTCCACCCGGTCCCTGACTCTCTTTCTTTTGTTTGAAGTCGGCCATATAGTTATTGTAAAAGGCCAAAAATTGTTTTAGGTTAATAAGTTTCAGGTCCAATGCTCGTCTTCCAATTACAATAGGACTTACCTTAAAAATCCTGCTTAGGGACTTGATATCCTGTATTGTTTCCCATTTTTGGAGAAAATAAACCTCGGGTACTAAAAATTCAGCGGCTACTTTATCACACAAAATTTCGACAGGATCATTTGCCGGCAATAAGTTTTGGTTGTCAAAACCGGCGCTCTTTCCCAACCAAACATGTGCTAATTCATGTATTAGTGTAAACATCTGTGCCGCTTTGGCATCAGTAGAATTAATAAACAGGAAAGGCGCTTTTTTATTCACTAAAACGAATCCGCGACACTCGTTCACATCAATCACTCTACGGGTATTTGTCCCTACAATTCCATTAAAGGTTACAATAATTCCAGCCTCTTCAATCTTGTTGGTTAAATGGGCCAAAGCTTCTTCCCAATTATTGTGTTTTCCGGCCCAGTCCAAACCTAATTGAAGAACATTTCGTATGTCGCTCACTATTTTCCTGAAATCATCATTGATATCATATTTTCCAACAAAATCTAAATCAGGAGAATCTAACTCCTCCAGATATTCTATTAACCAGTCTTGTCTATCCTGAATTATTTGAATTGTATGATACACATTCAAACTGACTTTGTTTGTATTTGTTTTTAGAGCTGTCCTAAAGAAGGGCAAAGGGATATTTTCTTCCGGGGGACTGGGCAGAAACATATATCCAAAAGGCACGTGTACTTTATGAGTGAAACTTTCAAGCTGTTTGACCGTCGGAAATTTTTCTCCCTTCGTCCAACTTTCCACCGCCGGGTTTTGGGCATAAAATTCCTCTAAACTATTACCATTCCTGATAATAGCCCATTCAATAATCTCTTTGTTTATATTTTCAACCCTTACACTCACAGTACAAATTTATTCAAAATAAACTTCAATTCTTAAGGCTACATCGATTTTAACATTATGAATGATCATATCGGAATCAAGAACAACTTTAATCTTTGTTTTATGTCCACGCTCTTTTATAAATCTGACGGACTTTCAGTAGGGTCGACGCCAATCTTCGATAAAAGTGCATATATTGTAATTCCTTCTTCTGTTAGGTTTTATTAATATCTCTCGATAAAATGGAAGAAACCCATATAGCCATTTATCTATCGGTTTTCGATTAAATGCATTAGAATTTTTTGAATATTTTCGAAAAAACCCTAAAAATGGGGTGAAATTGAATGTTTCACTCCATTTATTTTTGTGTCGGTAATTCTATTATTTATCATAAAACCGGCGTGATGGAATAATCATGGAAAGTGCATGGTATATACACTTTAATTAAAAATAAATTAATCGTATGAACACAATTCAGAGAGCGAAAAACACTCTAATGACCCCCAAAGCAGAGTGGGAACTGATATCGGAAGAAAACAGCGGACACGTGAAATTACTGACCGGCTATTTGATTCCGTTGGCATTGATACCGGCAATCGCCGGTTTTATCGGGTACGGTCTTATCGGTTATAGCGTGATAGGTATTCATATCGGGTCGATTGGTTTTGGGATACGTCAGGCCTTGGTGTCATTTATTTCTACAGTGGGTGGCGTTTATCTTTCGGCATGGATCATTTCTTTTCTGGCTGATAAATTCGATTCGTTGAAAAGTTTTGATAAGGCATTCGGGTTGGTAGCTTATTCCTATACACCGATGTGCATAGCCGGTATTTTTCTGATATATACCCCTCTCTCCTTTCTGGTCGGCCTCGGTGGGTTGTATGGCCTGTACCTGATGTATGTAGGTTTATCGCCCATGCTGAAAACACCTGCAGAAAAGAAAACGCCTTTCTTCCTTGTCAGCCTGCTGGCCGTAGCGCTTGTATCAGTGATCCTCTCGGCCATATTGGGTGCCGTGATTATTTCTTCAATGAGAACATTTATCTATTGATTATTTAAAGCAAAACATCATGAAAAAATTAGTATTATTCATTACCCTGTTCTTGCTTGCCGCCACACAGGCCGACGCACAAAGCTGGTTCGATAAAGTGGGAAAAAAAGTGGAAAATTCGGCAAAGCGTACCATAGAAAGAAAAGCTGAACAAAAAACGGAACAAGCGGTAGGTAAGGCCGTGGATAAGGCAACCGACAAAGGTACCTATCAAGGGTCGGAAAAAGACAAAGACGTGGAAACGATGGAATGGACAGAGATGGAGCCGGGTGAGATTGAAAAATCTGCCGGTGGCAAACAGGGTGGGGCGCCTAAGCTGGAAGCCTATTCAAAATATGATTTTGTTCCCGGCGACCAGATCCTTTTTTATGAAGATTTCTCGCAGGACGCCATCGGTGATTTTCCCGCATTATGGACAACCAATGCCAGCGGTGAGGTAAAGACTCTCAGCATTGCACCCGGCAAGTGGCTGCAGAATACAACCAGAGACGGCGAATTTACCTATCTGAACAAATTGGACCTGCCTGCTAATTTTATTCTTGAATTCGACTACATACCCTATTTCAGTAAGGAGGCCCAGCAAAAGAATCCAAACAGGAGTAACTGGTATGCTACCGGTATGGTGAAGATGTACAGTGATAAACCCGGAAAGGAAAAAGAGTTTGATGGTGGCCTGTTTCCGGGTGATATGGGATTGAGAATACATTTTAGAAGAGATAGCTGGAGTATGGACGCTTATGATTATAGTACAGAGTATAGAAGTCTGGATGCTACAAGCGACAGGAATTGTGTCGTGTCCGAACAGGTCAATCATATCATCGTTTGGGTGCAGAACCGCAGGGTAAGGGTTTATCACGGCGGGGCGAAAATAATGGACATACCTACAATGCTTGCGCCGGACACAAAACTGACGCGTTTGCGCCTGGACAACGCCCATGAAGACAACCGCCCCTTCTTTTCAAACATAAAGATTACCACTGCTTCGCCCGATACGCGCAGCAAGCTTATCACCGAAGGGAAATTGATTACCTACGGCATTACTTTCGATGTGAATAAAGATGTGGTAAAACCTGAATCCTACGGTACACTGAAAAGCTTTGCCGAGTCGCGAAACAAAAGAGCGAAGCTAATTTGTAAAACAGTGAGAGCAAATAAAAATATAAATCGTATGAAAGTAACACCTAAAATCTTGCTTGATTTTTATTTGTTACAATCATAAGACTTCAATTCTCTTTATATGGTTACAATAGTTTTCCTTTTTTTCTTTTTATCGCAGTGCTCCATCAGCATCTTATCCATCCCTGATTACATCAGAAAAAATGGGCAGAAGCAAATAGTTTTAGGAAAAACAGTATCTTTGCAAAACAATGATTATATACTATAAAATAACATGAGCGTTTGCTTTTAATTGATTACTTCTGCACAATAAACCAATTATCATCATAAAAACATGAAGAAAACGATTTTTTTGCTGATTGCTGTGTTCTGTTTATCAGCTACGGTCAAGAATGAGCCGAAAGACTCCAAGACAAGTTATGCAAAAACAGTGCTGCAACCCTACGTGGACAGTGGTCAGTTGGCCGGTGCCATTAGTGTATTCTACAAGGACGGCGTGCAGGAAACCTGCTGCATAGGCTATGCCGACGTATCAAAAAAGCGCCCAATAAAGATGGACAATGTATTCATGCAATGTTCACAGACAAAAGGCTTCTGCGGAGTGACAATCGCCAAGCTGGTGGAAGAGGGCCGTATTTCACTCGACGACCCTGTTTCAAAGTATCTTCCGGAGTTTGTGGAATTATGGGTGCTGGATGCTGCAAATGACAGTGTCAAGACCCTTCGTAAGGCCAAGAACGTCCTTACCATCCGTATGGTGCTCAACCATACTGGAGGCTTCCCCTTCGAAATTAGTGCCAAGCGCTCCGACGTCAGGGGTGGCGGATGGTCTGGAGGAGCTCCTCTTCGCCAGACAGCCTCCATCGCCGCCGCATCGCCCATCATGTTCGAGCCCGGTACCCGCGAGCTCTATTCCAATACGGGAATTGACATTGGTGCAGCTATTGTTGAGGTCGTCACAGGGATGAAGTGGGAGGTATATCTCAAGCAGGAGGTGCTTGACCCCTTGGGAATGAAGTCCACATGGTTCTGGCCTACCGACAAACAGCTTAAGAACAAGATAGAACTCTATGAGAACAAAGAGAATGCTCCAGCTGAGTGGCGTGAAGAAATGCCATGGCAGCAACGGCCTTATAATGACTCCCATGTATTTGCTTCTGCCGGTGCAGGTCTCTGGACCACCGCCGATGACCAGCTGAAGTTCTATAAGATGCTGATGAATCTTGGCTTGGGAGAGAATGGCGTGCGCATCTTGAAAGAAGAAACCGTGAAGAATCTTCTCGCTCTTTCCACCCGTCCCAAGGGTCTGGGCGGCTATTCCCTCGGCTTGTCAGCACCAGAACAGGACAGCGAAGACGCTTGGTTTGGTCATGGTGGTGCCTGGGGTACTAACTGTTCCGTCAATTGGCACAAGAAAGAGCTTAAGCTCTGGGTGGTCCAATCCGCCGGAGGAGGACAGCCATGGCTTGCCGAAATCAGTAAAGCTGCCGAGAAGTTCTTCGCTCAACCATTAAGCAAATCTGGCGTTGATGCATATACTGGAAGGACCGAATAATTCATTTCATGAGCCGGCTTGAATGATATCCGCGCCAGACTGTCCTCGACATTCTACTATTTTCATAAAAGCCAACTGCTTTTACTTTACGGCCAGCTCTTCAGGTTCCTTGGCTTCTCCCCGGAGCTTGACATTCTGTTCCGGCAAAGCGCGAAACGAGATTTCTTTGTACCATCTTGCTTGATTTTTATTTGTTACAATCATAAGACTTCAATTCTCTTTATCCGGTTACAATAGTTTTCTTTTTCCCCTTTCCCTGGGAACTAAGCGGTTGTCTCTTTTGGTAGTTTTAAATACATTTACTACATTTGTGCAAAATAGAAATTGTATTTATGATATGCAAAAACTGGTCGACAGAAAAATAGAAACATTTGTAAAAGAGAATCTAAGCGTATTTCCTGCGGTTGTCATTTTAGGCCCAAGGCAATGCGGAAAGTCCACCTTGGTGAAGATGCTCTATCAAAATTCGAATGCCTATCTATATTTGGACCTTCAGAACCTGGATGACTTGAACAAGTTGAGAGAGCCTATGTTATTCTTCCAGGCTAATCAGGATGTAACAATTTGTTTGGACGAGATTCAGTTAGTACCGGAACTTTTTTCTGTCTTACGAAGTGAAATAGACCGTCACCGTCGTCCAGGACGGTTCATTTTGCTTGGATCTGCTTCGCAGGACCTTATACAGAAAACGTCAGAATCGCTAGCCGGAAGAGTCGGGCTTATTGAACTCACACCCTTTACAATTGAAGAAGTTGAGCAAAACATAGATTTTGAATTGAATAAGTTCTGGCTTCGTGGAGGATATCCTGATAGCTATCTCGCATCATCTGAACAAGGAAGTGTACTTTGGAGAGAAAATTTCCTTAGAACATATGTAGAACGGGATATTCCACAGCTCGGATTTCAAATTCCCGCATTGCAACTTCGTCGTCTGCTGACTATGTGTGCGCACAATCAAGGGCAACTTTTTAATTCGTCCAAATTGGGAGAATCGCTAGGTGTAACCTATCAAACTATTCGCCGGTATATCGACCTGATGGAACAGACCTTTATTATCCGTTCGCTACCGCCATTTGAAAAGAATATCAAGAAACGTCTGGTTAAATCCCCAAAAATTTTTGTGAGAGATAGTGGGTTATTACATAGGCTGCTACAAGTGGATGATTTCAATTCACTAATGGGCAACCCTGTTTTCGGATCATCTTGGGAAGGATTTGTAATTGAAAACATCATTTCTTCATTGAGAGATTGTAAGTTTTCTTTTTATCGCAGTGCTACAGGGGATGAGTTAGACTTGCTTATTGAGAGGGGTTCCCGAACGATAGCGGTAGAATGTAAAGCCTCATCGGCACCACAGGTGACCAAAGGCTTTTGGAGAGCTATAGAAACCACAAAACCGGATAAAACATATATTGTTTCTCCCGTATCAGCATCTTATCCATTTAAAAATGATGTGGAAGTTTGCGGGTTGAGTGATTTTTTGAAAAAAGTCGTATAAATATAATCTGATCTCCCCGGAGCTTGACATTCTGTTCCGACAAAGCGCGAAACGAGATTTCTTTGTACCCGTCAACGGAGAACTTCAGCATTTTGTTTACGCTTTGGAGGTTTGTGAATGCAAATTCACCGTGCTCATCGGTCATGGTTTCGTTGATTAGTACCGAGTACCATGAATACCATTTCCGAGATAATGTATATCGGCTACGAGACCGTCAAAAGCTACCGTAAGAATATCATGACCAAACTACAGGTTCCCAATACCGCCGCCCTGATAAGATATGCCGTGGAGAGGAAGATTGTGTAGAGGTTATCCACCTCTTCCGTTAATGGCCGGATTTATACGGATCTGTATTTTTCATGAGGATGAGTTTTACTTTCCCAGCGAAGAGATCGAAATAACATTTACTCCGTCTGGACGTGTGTAACTCATTCCAGTACCGGTGATTATGTTTAAGGAAGCGGGTTTTGGAAACTTCGTCGTGTCAATTATCTTATTAAATTTCAATAAATTGTTTGCCGCTTCATCATGCATTCCAATACCAAGTTTTACTTCAAAAGCAGCCCAGGCACCACCATTTTGTCGAACTATTGCATTTATTTCCAATCCGGTAGAATCCCGATAATGGGATACTTCGGCATCATTGGCTTTTGCATACATCTTTAAGTCGTGATATACAAGCGATTCAAACAAGAATCCGCAATATTTCAGGTCTTTTAATAATGCTTCTTTGGTCAATTTAAGAGCAGCAATAGCCAGTGAAACATCGCAAAAATGCCGTTTTGGAGATTTTCGTAGCGAATTTGCCGATCGTATATGTGTATTAAATGCGGGCTGCTCTTCAAAAATCATTAATCTATACAACGTATCTAAATAATCAATGATTGTAGGGCGTGATAAATCAGCATCCTCTACTGCTTTAATATCTTTTCCTAATGTTGTATTATCAACTAATGTTGAGACATTACGTGCGATTGAGCGAAGCAATGCACGAACTTTCTGAGGGTCTCTTTTAACATTAGAGACCCTGCTCATGTCAATGTCGGCCAATAAATCGACGTAGCCACGATTCAATAAAATTGCCTCTTCCAGAGGTATATCTAACAGGGCGGGCCAACCCCCTTTAATCATTCTTTCAATGATTAATTCGAGCGGAAGCTCAATATTGAAAAAAGGGATATTATTTCCCTGTAATAATTGCGAAAGGCTAACCAGTCCGGAAGAATAACCCATTTCTTGCCACGACATTGTTTGCATCTCTACGATTGTAAAACGCCCCGATCCGCTATGCAACTTTATATCTTCGTCGGGATTTGCCGAACCCGTAAGGATGAATTGTCCTTTTTGCTTTCTATCATCTACTTCATGGCGTACATAATTCCATAATTTGGGTTGTTCCTGCCATTCATCAAGTAATCGAGGTGTCTCTCCCGACAATAAAATTTTCGGATTAATCGTCATAATTACAGGAACCTGTTCATCTCTGTCTACCTGTAAAATACTTTTGGCAAACTGTTTTGCTGTTTCAGTTTTGCCACACGATTTCGGTCCTTTGATCAATAATGCCCCCGAAGCTTTAAGTTTTAGCCCTATTTCTGTTTCTATTATTCTCGGATAATAACTCATAGATCCTTTTTTGGGCGGCAAGATACAAAAAAATCCTCACTTTACAAACTGACATGATTTTGCTTTACAAATAAACATGTGATATTTTTACATATTGACAGGTTATTGCTTTACAGATTGATGATGATTTTACGGCGTTTAGCCGCTACTTCGTCCAATAATTGTTCGTCGATTAACTGACTAAATAAGTTCCGCTACAAACAACAAGACAATAACAAGCAGATATATCATTTAAAACCGGTAATAAATATTTTATTTGTTCAATTGATTTGTCAGGAAAAAGTGTGCAAATAATTATTTGTCAAATTCTTTTCTAATAATTTCTGCAATTGCTTCTGTTTCCTGGTAATTACGTCCTGTTGTTTGTATTTTCATTCCATAGCCTGCATCTTCCCAATACAACACTATATCGATAGTTCCATCTGCATACTTCTCTTTTATTAAGTTCACAGTTGTAGGACTAAAATCTATATTATTAATAATCTCTTTGACATACTTGCTGCGAAGTAATTTTCTGGCAAATACTTTAAGTTTATCATTTCCGTGATGATCACCGCTCAATTTTACTTTCTTATTTTCCGGAGGAATGTCTGTCTCTATCAGTTCCAATTTCCCGTAGTACTGTAATTTTTGAGATAAATCTTCTGCCAATCTCGTTCCACTATTACACACGTTGAATACTTCAACATTACGGGTATTGAAATTCTCATCGAGTATTTTTTTGAGAGGAACAAGGTAAGGTTCCCAACACCTGTGACTATGCAAACTAATAGCTACTCTATCTTTCGCGTGACAAATGCTTAATCCTACGCAGTACTCCTGATTGATATCCACTTCCGGGTTTTCGTAATAATACTTGCCGGTCTCGGCTTGTTCGTCATTTTCTAGGATATCTTCACTGAAAGGTGTTCTAATAAAGGAGAGGATCTTATTTTTATCAGATGTATTCGTTAAAGAGGAAACCCATTGGATAAAAGTTGTTTCAGCCGATACTTTGTATGTAAAAGTTTCTTTTGGGATCAGTAGTCTTTCGAGACCAAATTTATCTTTTAATTCTCCAAAGATATGGAGCATTTCCAAAAATTTGTCCTTCAATAATATCCCATTTCTCAGATGGGGTCTAAAAGACAATTCATTAAAAATCAACTCCATCCTACAATAATTTTAAAAGTTGGTTACTCCATTCTTCCAATAAATTTTTAGGATACTCACTTAATTCTCCACGGTGGTCTATTTCTATATTGGTAATTTCCGAATACTGTTCGCTCTCTTTCACTACTTTCTCAAAATAAAATAGAATAGTTTTATCTTTCAAAACGGGGTTTTCTTTCACGCCAACCCTGATTCCATTGACTATATGGTCGCTATGCGTCTCTACAATTATCTGTACATCGTTTAGGGCAACCAAAGTAATTAATTTCCCCAACTCTGCCTGACCTCTTGGATGGATATGGCTTTCAGGATTTTCAATAATTACAAGATCTCCCGGTTGGGCTTTGAGTAGCGCTGTCACTACATGCAAAGCATAGGAAATCCCGAACCCTACGTTTTCAGGTTTAAAATAGTTGGTATTGCCGAAATTCGGTTGTGTAAACGCATACTCCAATAAAATCAGATCGGAGGTGACTTTTGTCGTTTTTACATTTACACCGGGCGATATCTCACCCAGCCATAGATTTATCTGGTTGATTAAACTGTTATTTATAATTTCGTTCCCTGTGAATTCATCTATCGTCTTTGAATCAGGATGTAACACATTGTTGAAAGCAATAGGTTCATTTCCGCGCAATTCAATATAATGAGCCGTATATTGGCCATATTTACCCAAATCATTTGCGTCCATCACACTTGAGTAACTACCGCTATTGGTCGCTTTGGGTTCTATTCTCTGTGCGTTCAGGTACTGAAACTTATTGGAAAATAAAGCCTCTTCCTGGTGTTGTATGATATACTCTGATATCCTGTTTTTTTGCTTGAAAATATCAGTCCCAATTTCATAGTCGAATTCCATACAATATGGATCTGTACCCTGAAATTGGAGGGCTATACTCAAATTTTCGTCCTCTTTGCTATATTGATAACGGGCGTCCCTGGTCGTCCCCATATTCACTAAACCATTGTCGCCACTGTTTAATTTCAAGATCCCGGCACTCAGCTTGTCCGACTGGCGGAGCAAAAGTAAAGCTTGTATAAAGGAAGATTTTCCCTGTCCGTTCATCCCCATCACCACGTTTAGGTTACGAAGAGGGAAATACTTCGATTTTATCGATTTAAAATTCTTTATTTCTAACGATCTTATCATGTTGGCTAAGATTCAATGATTTGATGTACAAGTTTTTTGATTTCATTATGTCGATGATACACCCTGTTTCTATCACCTGTTGAGCTCGTAACAGAGATAAAGAAGAGAGCATCGTCATTCAGCAGATTATAAAGTCCATTCTTGAATTCAGATCTTCTCTTTACGAGGCTTTCTCTCTCCGGTTGGCTTAAAACAGCCAGTTGTGTAGCCAATGCGTCAAATAATGCCTTATTTATCGGCGGCAGTTTTTTGTAATCGTAATATACTTTCCTGAATGCCTCTTCTTTAAATATTTTCCGGGAAGCAATCATCGCTTCAGTGAAATCGTATGTTATCTTATCCAGTTCATATTGCGACATCTTGTAAATGCCTGCCATCGCCTTACTCATAAAAGAATCCAAATCGGGCATGTAATTTTCATATCCAAACAGGTAAAAGGCAAGGAATCGGTTGGCAAAATCGCGGTCCAACATACGGTGGGTTTTTATTTTATGGTTGGTCGCATTCAGGAATGCTTCATTTCTGGCAAGTTCGGCAATAAACTGTGCCGGTTTTCCCTGGAATAGAGCATGTCTTATTTCTTGAGGTTCCAGTACCAATCCGCCCGTGTTAATACGTTTAAAGATATTGAATTTAACGTCAGTAGGCGTACCGGGCATTATTTTATAGATAACAACCTGTGTTTCTTCAATAATTCTCTTCAGGTCTCCGCTAAGGCCTTGCCAGCCCTTCCCATTGAGTTGGATAAGAAATTCAAGATTGGTTAGTTTGAGATCTTGCTTTACACAAAAATTGCGTATACTGCTCAATCGTTGCAAACCATCCACCACGAGCCAGTTATCATCGTTCGAAGCGTCAAAAAAGAAAGCCGGAAGTGGAAACCGGATTAAAATAGATTCTATCAGTCTGCTCTGCTTGGTGATGTCCCATAAATCGTCCTGTCTTTGGAAATAGGTAGTTGTGTCCATCTCTATTTCTCCTCTTTCTATACGTTTTATGAGCGTGTCTAATGATGGAGTTTTGGTTTCTATATTGATTTTGGTCGGATCAAAAGGCTTTTCCATCAGCGTCTCGTTCTGATCTACTTCCTCTTGTTCAACATCGTCAATGAAATTATTGTTATCGATATCTTGTGCAAGCTGCATATTATATTTTTAATAATCTGTCAAATAAGAACAAATTTAAGCGAAAAAAATGATTTAGAAAAATCATTTCATTCTTTTCAACACTCTACACCCGCCATCAAGGTAATACCGGCAAAAAACCACGAGGTTGTTTCCGAAAGATTCAATGCGTGTAGACAAGGGCGGCTATCCAATAGATAATTCCTCCTCCCCGCAGTGTAATTTGAGTATGCGAACTTCGTTCGTTTGGTAACTTACAAGACTACCTGTTCGCGCTGGGTTTTATAGTGAATCACAAGCGGGTGAGACGAC
>NZ_JAXQGC010000053.1:0-43271 GCF_034331125.1 Proteiniphilum sp. | reverse complement strand
ACTCGGGCCACAAATGAAATTGTGTGCCTGATTGGGATTTAATAAGCAGACCCTAAATAATCTCAATAGCAGGATGATAATGCCAGGGAACAATGAAATGAGGCAGGTCTTCTATATAATAATGTATATGACTATCTACGGGAAATGGTAACTCCTGGAACATTGGTTTCATACGGTTATTTTATTTTTTTATTTTGGTGTATGACAATTGAGCGAAGCGAAATCGCCGATTTCTTCTGAAATTTTAGCCGGAGGCAATTCGCGAGAATCATCATCTTGGGTGTAATGGCGTTCACGCTCGTTTCATAACTTCTCCTTTTTTTATTGTGTTATTTCAACGAAATATATACTTATTAGCGACCGTAATGATACAAAAATAAAACTTCAAGACAAAACCTGGATGACTTTTAACATTATCATCCATACATTTTAACAGGGATAAATATCCATTTCTGTTAAAAGATATTCTTGCAAAAACATTCTATCTTTGTACTTTGTTTATCTCATTCGGGATATTTACCCATTGCAGGTTATCGCAGGGAAACAACGGATAAAGAGATTGATCATTTGGATATGCACGCAAAAAAGATTAATATTGCCATCGACGGTTTTTCCTCGTGCGGCAAAAGTACAATGGCTAAAGACCTGGCCAGAAAATTGGGTTATACCTATATCGACAGTGGAGCCATGTATCGCGCTGTTGCCCTGTACGCTATCAGGAAAGGGTGGATCACGGAAACAACGATGGACGAAGAAGCCCTTCGCGAACATGTTTCAGAGATAAAGATAACATTTGCTCCTAATGCACAGGGCAGCCAGGATACTTACCTGAACGGAGAAAATGTGGAGGATGATATCCGTACTTTAGAAGTGGCTAACGGTGCCAGCCGGGTAAGCACGCTCGGGTTTGTACGGAAAGAACTGGTTCGCCAGCAGCAGGAGATGGGGAAAGAGAAGGGGGTGGTGATGGATGGCCGCGATATCGGTACGGTTGTTCTTCCGGATGCCGAATTAAAACTCTTCGTCACCGCCCCACCAGAAATACGGGCACAACGGCGTTTTGATGAGATGAAAGCCAAAGGGATCAACCCACCGGCTTATGAAGATATATTGGCGAATGTAAAGGAACGCGACTTGCGTGACACTACGCGGGCCGAGAGTCCGCTACGTAAAGCCGATGATGCAATTGAACTCGACAATACGCACGTAGATATTGAGGGACAACTGCAATGGGCATTGGATATGTTTAACAGAATCACAGTAAAAAATGAGCAAAATTGAAATAGACAGGCAGTCCGGTTGCTGTTTCGGGGTGGAGAAAGCTATTATCAGAGCGGAAGAGGAGCTGAAAAAAGGAGGCACCCTCTATTGCCTGGGTGACATCGTACACAACAACATAGAAGTAGAACGTCTGGAAAAGATGGGGTTAATCACCATCAATCATGAGCAGTTCAGGGAATTAAAGAACGTGCGGGTACTGCTTCGCGCACACGGCGAACCGCCCAGCACTTACGAAATTGCCAAACAGAACAACATAGAACTTATTGATGCGTCCTGCCCGGTGGTGCTGGGATTACAAAAACGGATCAAGAAAAAATACACACATGCAGAAAGCGACGATGCCCAGGTTGTTATTTTCGGTAAAAAAGGACATGCGGAGGTGAACGGACTGCTCGGACAGACTGATGAATCGGCCATTGTAATTGAGAGCAAAGAGGAGATAGACAAACTGGACTTCACAAAAGACATCAGCCTCTTTTCTCAAACGACCAAATCGCTTGAAGGTTTTCGTGAAGTAGGAGAACTGATCAAATCCCGTATGCAGGGCGACGCTAAATTTGAATTCTACGACACCATCTGCCGTCAGGTATCGAACCGGGTTCCCAACATACAGGAGTTTGCGGAAAATCATGACCTCATCTTCTTTATTGCCGGGGAGAAGAGTTCCAACGGTAAAGTCCTGTTTGCAGAATGTAAGAAAAAGAATCCCAACTCATACCTGATCCATCATCCGGATGAGATAGATCCATCCCTTATAAAAGAGGATATCAGTATAGGTATTTGTGGGGCAACTTCCACGCCTATGTGGCAAATGGAGGCTGTAGCCCAAAACATCGCAAAACTACAACCCCAGATGCAAGTCGAAAAAGCTGCTTTTTAAGCAGCTTTTTTTTGTATGCATCATTAAAAAAATCTATCTTTGCGCTTCGTTATTTAAAAGGATTATTCAAAAAGATCAGGTAAATAACACCCAAATCTTCAAAGATTAACATTTCAATTATGGACTCTAATATAAAAAGTGTAGGTGTCCTCACTTCCGGAGGAGACGCACCCGGCATGAATGCCGCCATTCGTGCGGTAACACGTGCCGGGATCTTCAATAACATGAAAGTGTACGGGATTTACAGGGGATACAGGGGATTGATTTCTGACGAGATTGTGGAATTCAAGACCAACAGTGTAAGCAATATCATCCAACAGGGAGGAACCATGCTGAAAACAGCCCGTTCGTTAGAATTCCTGACCGAAGAAGGGCGCAGAATTGCTTATGAAAACATGCAAAAGCATGGTATCGAAGCGCTGGTTGTGATCGGTGGCGACGGCTCTCTCACGGGTGCCTCTATTTTTGCCAGTGAATATAATATACCCATAGTAGGCCTCCCCGGCACTATTGACAATGACCTGAACGGTACCGACACAACTATCGGATACGATACAGCGCTGAACACCATCATGCAGTCGATGGACAAAATACGGGATACAGCCACTTCTCATGAGCGCCTGTTCTTCATAGAGGTGATGGGCCGTAACTGTGGCTACCTGGCGCTCAACAGCGCCATTGCTTCGGGAGCCGAAGCAGCTATTATTCCGGAAATAAGTATCGAAAAAGACCAATTGGCAGAACTCATTGAGCAGGGTTTCCGAAAATCAAAAAACAGCAGCATGGTGCTTGTCACCGAAAGCGAAGTGACCGGCGGAGCCATCAAATTAGCGGAACGGGTAAAAACAGAGTATCCCCAATACGATGTCCGCGTCTCCATACTCGGACACCTGCAGCGCGGCGGTTCGCCCACCGCGCAGGACCGTATCCTTGCAAGCCGTATGGGGGTTGCAGCCATACAGGCATTAATGGAAAATCAACGTAACGTGATGATCGGTATCCGGGAAAATGAGATCGTATATGTTCCATTCAAAAGAGCGATAAAGAAAGACAGGGAAATCAGCCGGGAAATGTTGGAGGTATTACGTATCTCCTCTATCTGATAATTACTATTTTCTTTCTGTCCTACAAAAATAAATATGCGTTTTTTATTCTTTTTTATGATTGAAAGACGTACATTTGCAGTCAAACTCTGAAATATCATAAGATTATAATAATATGAAGATTACACACATCGAGCACATTGGGATAGCCGTAAAAAGTATTGAAGAGCAACTCCCTTATTATGAAGGGATTTTAGGACTAAAATGCTATAACATTGAGACAGTAGAAGATCAAAAAGTTAAAACTGCATTTTTCATGGTAGGACAAACCAAAATCGAATTGCTGGAACCGACCGATGAGGAAAGCACTATTGCCAAATTTATTGAAAAAAGGGGTGAAGGAATACATCATATAGCCTATGCCACTGAAAATGTAAATGAGGCTTTAAAAGAGATGGAAAATAAAGGAGTACGGTTAATAGACAAGGAAGCACGTGGAGGTGCCGAAGGGTTGCGTATTGCATTCTTACATCCCAAATCTACCGGTGGCGTTCTCACCGAACTATGCGAACATCCCGAATAATCCGGAAACTCTCTTCTCCGGTAACCACATTATTTAGAAAAATTCTTACATCAAACGGCGAAAACCTATTTCGTTTTAAATAAACATTTTTATATGAGCAACCAACTCGAAAAAGTCAAAGAGCTTATCCAACTGCGTGAAAAAGCTCGTTTAGGGGGTGGCGAAAAAAGAATCGAAGCGCAACACCTCAAAGGAAAGTACACCGCGCGTGAAAGACTCGACATGCTTCTGGATGAAGGAAGTTTTGAGGAATTCGACATGTTCGTGGAACATCGTTGCCACAACTTCGGAATGGAAAAAACCAAATTCCTGGGAGACGGGGTGGTAACAGGTTATGGAACCATTTACGGACGTTTGGTGTATGTTTTCGCACAGGATTTCACCGTATCCGGAGGATCCCTGTCAGAGATGCATGCACAAAAGATTTGTAAAGTAATGGACCAGGCACTGAAAATGGGCGCTCCTCTTATCGGTATTAACGACTCAGGAGGTGCCCGCATCCAGGAAGGTATCAATGCGTTGGGAGGTTATGCCGAGATATTCCAACGTAACATCCTCGCTTCGGGTGTGATCCCCCAGATTTCAGGGATCTTCGGGCCTTGTGCCGGAGGTGCAGTTTACTCCCCTGCCCTTACCGACTTTATCATCATGACCCAGGGAACTTCTTATATGTTCCTCACCGGGCCGAAAGTAGTAAAAACCGTAACGGGTGAAGATGTGACTCAAGAACAACTGGGAGGTGCTTCAGTTCATTCTTCCAAATCAGGAGTTTCCCAATTCCAGGTACAAACCGAAGAGGACGGATTGAAACTGATCCGTCAACTGCTCAGCTTTATTCCGCAGAATAATCTGGAAGAAGCACCTTTGCAGCCTAACGATGATCCAATCGACAGGCTGGATGACGCACTCAACGATATTATCCCCGACAGCCCCAACAAACCATATGATATGTATGAAGTGATTGGTGCTATCATTGATAAGGGAGAATTCCTGGAAGTACATGCCGATTATGCAAAGAACATCATTGTAGGTTTTGCCCGTTTCAACGGTCAATCGGTCGGGATTGTAGCCAACCAGCCTAAATTCCTTGCCGGTGTGCTCGATATCAATGCTTCGCGTAAAGCAGCCCGTTTTGTCCGCTTCTGCGACGCTTTCAACATACCTATCGTTTCATTGGTAGATGTACCCGGTTTCCTTCCCGGAACAGGACAGGAATATGGTGGAGTGATCACCCACGGCGCTAAATTGCTCTACGCTTATGGCGAAGCGACTGTGCCAAAAGTAACCGTTACGTTACGCAAATCTTACGGTGGAGCACATATCGTGATGAGTTGTAAACAACTCCGTGGTGACATCAACTACGCATGGCCCACGGCTGAAATTGCTGTTATGGGAGCGGATGGGGCCGTGGAAGTGCTTTACAGCAAGGAGATTGCAGCTGAGAAAGATCCTGAAAAGATGACAGCAGTAAAAGAGGAGAAGAAGAAAGAATACAATGATCTTTTTACGAACCCCTATGTAGCTGCACGTTACGGATATATCGACGATGTAATTGAGCCGCGGAACACCCGTTTCCGTGTCATTCGTGCATTACAACAACTGCAGACAAAAAAATTGCAGAATCCGCCCAAGAAGCACGACAATCTACCTCTTTAAAAGCAGTTGAATATGAGAAATTATACAATAACATTATTTCTTTTCACCGCAGTGCTGTTGTTCTCCGGATGTAGTTCCAAACAAAAGAATCCGAGATGGGTCATCAACGAGGTTATGGTTGTCAATGAGGACAGCTATATGGATGATTTCGGAAAACGGAACGGATGGATTGAAATATACAACAATACAGCAGCCACTCAGGATTTGGGAGGTCGATACCTCACCAACGACCGCAATAATCCGACGAAATATCCTATTCCCCGCGGGGATGTCCTCACCAGGATCCCACCTCATCAACATGCATTGTTTTGGGCCGACAATAATCCTTTTAACGGGACATTCCACGTGAGTTTCAAACTCGACCCTACGAAAGAGAATTACATCGCACTCTATGACAACGACGGGAAAACATTACTGGACGAGATCGTGATTCCTGCCGGGATGTTAGCTGATCAGACCTATGGCTATCCGCAGGATGGTGTCAAACATGATGAGGAAGGTAATATTCTTGCGACTCCTCTTGAAAGGGTAACCCCCAGCAGCAACAACGCTATTCTGGAAGAGAATCCCAAAATAGTCAGCTTGCGGGAAGATGATCCGTGGGGGGGAGTCATGACACTCACCTCTATGTTCGTGGTATTCACCGCATTACTCATACTCTATCTAATCTTCAACTATACAGGCATTTTAGCGCAGCGAATATCACAAAGGAAGGTGGCCAAAAGCGGTTCTCTCTCGGCTGTGAGAAGTCACACCCATTTATCGGGAGAAGTATTGGCTGCAATCTCAGCGACTATTCACGAGCTAAAAGAGGATCAGCACGATATAGAATCTACCATCCTCACTATTCAGCACGTGAAAAGAAATTATTCTCCATGGAGTTCCAAACTTCAATCGTTAAGAAGATTGCCTAAGTAGATTTAAGATTCAAGATTCAAGATTTAAGATTTAAGACTAATAAATTAATTGATCAGGTGGAAATCCAAAACTTTTCATTTTTAGTTTTTCACTTTTCACTAATTTTAATCATATGAAAGAGTTCAATTATAAAATCAACGGTGCCCCTTACAGGGTGGTAGTAACCAAATCAGACACTGAATTGGTGGAGCTTGAAGTGAACGGCACACCCTATACGGTTGAAATAACACCAAAGGCAAAAAAACCGAAAGCTGTCGTACAACGTCATAGTGTTCCCCCCGGACCGGTGCCGCAGAGTTCGACCAGCCATCTCGTGACAAAACCTGCCGGTCCTGCCGGCAAGAACACCATTCAATCTCCCCTCCCGGGTGTCATACTGGATATACGCTGCAAAGTGGGTGATACGGTAAAGAAAGGACAAACCCTGATGATCCTGGAGGCAATGAAGATGGAGAACAACATCCTTGCCAATGGAAATGGAAAAGTAACGGAGATTCTTATCCAAAAAGGAGATTCGGTTCTTGAAGGAGCTGATCTTGTTGTCATTGAATAAAACCCGGAAAATAACATGAACAGTCTATTATCTATAGCAGACAATTTAGCTACATTCTGGAACTTTACCGGATTTGCCAATGCCGAACCGGGCCATCTCGTGATGATCCTCGTGGGGTTGTTCTTTATCTACCTGGCTATCAAGAAAGAATTTGAACCTCTCCTGTTAATCCCTATCGGTTTCGGTATCTTGATCGGGAACATTCCTTTCAATGAAGCAGCCAATATGCAGATAGGGATTTACGAAGAAGGGTCGGTATTCAATATCCTGTATCAGGGTGTAGTTCAAGGATGGTATCCCCCGTTGATCTTCCTCGGGATCGGAGCCATGACAGATTTCTCTTCTTTGATAGCGAATCCCAAGTTGATTTTGATCGGCGCAGCAGCCCAGTTCGGTATCTTTGCCGCATACATCATCGCAACCATGTGGGGTTTCGCACCCAACGAAGCGGGGGCAATCGGGATCATTGGTGGTGCAGATGGCCCCACAGCCATATTCCTCTCGTCCAAGCTGGCCCCTCACCTCCTGGGAGCAATAGCCATCTCGGCCTACTCCTATATGGCATTGGTGCCTGTGATACAGCCTCCCTTTATGCGGATGCTTACAACGAAGAAAGAACGGGTTATCAAAATGAAAACGCCACGGGTAGTATCACAAACAGAGAAGATTTTGTTCCCTATCATGGGACTATTGCTTACCGCATTTTTGGTACCCTCCGGCCTGGCGCTATTAGGGATGCTTTTCTTCGGTAATCTGTTGAAAGAATCAGGGGTAACCCGCCGTCTTGCAGAAACAGCACGCGGACCGCTGATTGATACTATCACCATTCTGTTGGGACTTACCGTAGGTGCTTCCACTCAAGCAACGACATTTATACGCTGGGAATCGTTAAAAGTATTCGGTATCGGCGCCCTTTCTTTCATAGTGGCAACTATCACAGGGATATTCTTTGTGAAATTCATGAATATCTTTTTAGCGAAAGACAAGAAGATCAATCCGCTGATCGGAAACTCCGGAGTTTCAGCCGTACCCGATTCAGCCCGTATCTCACAACATATTGGTATGGAATATGATCCGAGTAACTACCTGCTGATGCATGCCATGGGGCCCAACGTGGCCGGTGTGATCGGCTCGGCAGTGGCTGCCGGTATCCTACTGGGATTCCTCTATTAATAGTTGATTATTCATAATAATAAGAGACGGGACGGAAGTCCCGCTTCTTTTAAAAAGGGTATATATACGGATCGATTATTATAAAATTTGATGTTTTTATGGGTTTAGAAGAACTGTTACCGGCGATAGCCGGCATGACCTGGCAACATCTGGTGATGATTGGCGTGGGACTTACCCTGATTTATCTCGCCATTGCCAAGAATTACGAACCAACACTGTTACTGCCGATGGGATTTGGCGCTATCTTAGTGAATATCCCCCTCTCCTCGGCGCTCACGCAGATCGATCCGGCTACGGGGCAAGCCGTGGAAGGTGTCCTCAACGTCTTTTTCGAGGCCGGTATTGCCACCGAGATCTTCCCGCTGCTTATCTTTATTGCCATCGGGGCGATGATCGATTTCTCACCGTTATTCCGGAACCCTTCCCTTTTATTGTTCGGCGCTGCTGCACAGTTCGGCATCTTCCTCACGATGATGTTCGCCACACTGCTCGGCTATGATATCCGCGAGGCAGCTTCTATCGGTATTATCGGTGCGGCAGATGGACCGACCTCTATTGTGGTGGCTTCCCGTTTCGCCCCTAATTTGCTGGGGCCTATCTCTGTGGCAGCCTACTCCTATATGGCGCTCGTACCCATTATACAGCCGCCCGTCATCCGGCTGCTGACTTCCCGTAAGGAACGCCTCATCAGGATGTCATCAGCCACCCACAACAACAAGAAGATATCGAAGAAAGCCCTTATCGCCTTCCCCATTGTAATTACCATTGCAGCAGGTATTATCGCACCCTCTTCCCTATCGTTAATCGGCTTCCTGATGTTTGGTAACCTGATCCGTGAATGTGGCGTGTTAAACAAGTTATCGCAGTCAGCACAGAATGAATTGTCTAGCCTGGTCACCATACTGCTCGGCATCACCATCGCCAGCACAATGACTGCCGACCGGTTTATCCGTACGGATACGCTCATCATTATTGCGTTAGGGCTTTTCGCCTTTATCTTCGATACTTTTGGCGGTGTGATCTTCGCAAAATTCCTGAACCTGTTCCGCAAGGAAGATAACAAGATCAACCCAATGATAGGCGCCTGCGGTATTTCGGCATTTCCCATGTCGGCCCGTGTGATCCATCAGATGGGACAAAAGGAAGATCCTTATAACTATCTGCTTATGCCGGCCATCAGCGCCAACGTGGGTGGACAGATAGGTTCGGTGGTTGCAGGAGGTATTATATTGACACTGGTTCCTTTACTCGCTTAAAAACAACGATTATGACACCGACAATACAAACAGCTTTATTCATTGCCGTCGTAGGATTAATAGGGATTTTTGTTTTTATGTCCTTCTTCTACCTGATCATTCTTGCGCTCGACAAATACCTGCCCTACCAGGAAGAAAAGCCTGTGGAAGAGTTTATTGAAGAGATATCCGAAGAGGAGGAAAGTGAAGAATGAAGAATTAATAACGAAGAATTAGAGCCTTTGAGCCGTTAATAATGAAGAGGGGGGGGGGTGAAAGGTGAAGGACAGCACCGGGAAATGGTACGTCATTTTTGTTGCTTCCTTACATCTGCTCCCCACATCAGTTTGTCTCGCAGCGTTTCATAGAAGGTATGGCCAATCCGTTTCACCACACGGAGCGTGTAATCATCCTTTCTCACCTGGATACTTACCGATTCGTCCAATACACGCGATTCGCCATCCACTGAGACAAGAAACATATGGCTACGACTTTCCACTTTCAATGAGATGATGCTGCTATCGTCTACGACTAACGATCTAGAAGTCAGGTTATGAGGAGCAATTGCTGAAAGGATAATACTGGGAGTGGTGGGTGATAAGATAGAACCACCGATACTTAGAGAATAGGCAGTGGATCCGGTTGGCGTCGATATCACTAATCCGTCAGCCTGATAAGATGTCAGATAGTCGTTGTTAATATAGGCATGGATCGAAAGCATAGAAGCAGTATCCTGTTTCAGGATAGCCACTTCATTGAGAGCATGCACATTAAAATGTTCCGGGGGAAAGGATTCGTCTGTAGATAGTTTCAGTAATGTACGATCTTCTACTTTATATGCCCCCTCCATCACCTCCTGTAATGTCTCTTCCATATCGGCGTAATTAATAGCTGCCAAAAATCCCAAACGCCCCGTATTGATACCCAGAATAGGGATACCCGAATCACCTACTGTACCGGCCGTTCTCAAAAAAGTACCATCACCGCCCACACTCACAGCCATATCCACAGGGGGTAATTTTTCTTCAAGAGTACAGAGCGGAGCGATCCGTTGGCGGAGAGGGGCAGGCAGGCTATAGAAAAAGTTCACAGGTAAACACAACTCACCGCCGTTTCGACCAATAGCCTCACATACCCCACATATCTGCTCTTCTGCTTTGGCAGTCCTGTCGGGGAACATACTCCCAAATAAAGCAAATTTCATCTTTTATATTTTTAGAAATTAGAACCAGGAAACTAAAAGAGGAGAATTACTAATTATCAATTACAAATTACCAATTAGCAGTCTCAAAAAAATTTCATTTTTCACTTTTCATTTTTCACTTAAATCACCTTCCCACTTTTCCACCTTATTTATTACATATTCAAATAGTACATTAGTTCATCCAACCGCTCCTTTTGTTTGTCGGTCACTTCTCCCTCTTTCATGAAATAATAAACTACATTATAATTAAATCGTTCAAAACTTCTTAAAAGCACGGTCACATCATCGATGTCGAGCTTTAAAGAGATCAATAGAAACTCTCCTCCGGAAATTGGCATGACGCTGAGAGCCGTTATATGCGCATTATTACTTTCTACAATCCTTGCTATCTCCGTCAGCGTATAATCCTTCAACGGAACCTCCAGTATGATAAGGGAGTTTTCCGTCCTGGAAAGTTCTGTAAACTGCCCGGGGGTAAACGATGAACTGAATTTTTCCACCTGCTCTTTGATAAATTCTTTGGTCGACATTGCGCAAAACGGTTATTTCGTATTACTTTTGTATTTGATTTACAAAGATGGCAAAATTTTGCCTAATTGAAAGTTCCCACGGGTTTTTATTTTTTTCTTTTTATGACCAAACTCAGTGTAAATGTAAACAAAGTAGCTACTTTGAGGAATGCGCGCGGTGGAAATATCCCCGATCTGGTGCAGGTGGCTACCGATTGTCAACTTTTCGGTGCCGAAGGGATTACAGTGCACCCCCGCCCCGATCAGCGCCATATCCGCTATAACGATGTCTTTGATTTGCAGGCAAAAGTATATACGGAATTCAATATTGAGGGGAATCCTACGCCGGAATTCATCTCTTTGATCAGAAAGATCAGGCCCACGCAGGTAACGCTTGTACCCGACGCCCATGATGCTATCACCTCAGATGCCGGATGGGATACTGTTACACATAAAGGTTTTCTGACCGATGTTGTCAATGAGTTTCAGGCGATGGGGGTACGCACCTCTATTTTCATCAATGCCAATCCGGAAATGGTACGGATGGCATCGCAAATCGGCACGGACAGGGTTGAACTCTATACCGGCCCTTATGCCGAAGCATACCGGGCAGACAGGGAAAAGGCTATAGCGCCCTTTATTGAAGCTGCCACTCTGGCAAAAAACCTCGGATTAGGCGTAAATGCAGGACACGATCTGAATCTGGAGAATCTCGCTTATCTTTACCAGAATATCTCCTGGCTAAAAGAAGTATCAATAGGTCATTCGCTCATTAGCGATGCACTCTATATGGGGTTGAAAGAAACAATAAAAGCGTATAAAAATTGTTTAAAAGAGTCTCCGGAAGAGGTTTGACAATCTAAATTAACTATCTTTATCCACAAGTTTTCGCTAGTAAAATTTTCTTTTAGAATAAGTATAAAATGAATCTATTGCAAATACCTGTGCCGGGAGATACAGCCCAGGCAATTTATGACACCATGCAGCAAGTAGCGACTGCCGAGACTGAAGCTGTCACAATGAACGCTTTCGATCTTGCCTTGAAAGGCGGTTGGTTGATGGTCGTTCTGCTCATCCTTCTGCTGATGACTATTTATGTTCTTATTGAGAGAACATTGGTCATCAACAAAGAAAGCAAAGAGGACAATTCATTCATGAATCGCATCAAAGATTATATCCACGACGGTAAAATCGATGCTGCAGTTGCACTCTGTCGCAATACCGACACTCCTTCAGCCCGTATGGTGGAAAAAGGTATTTCCCGTTTGGGAAGGCCGACTGCCGACGTAATGTCAGCCATTGAAAATCAGGGCAATATTGAAATATCAAAACTGGAAAAAGGGTTGCCCGTATTGGCTACTTCTGCATCGGCGGCTCCTATGGTTGGATTCCTGGGTACTGTGACCGGAATGGTGAATGCTTTTATGAGTATGGCAAACGCAGGGGCCAACGTAAGTATAACCACCCTCTCCGCCGGTATTTACGAAGCATTGGTGACTACCGTTGCCGGGCTTATCGTAGGGATTATCGCACTATTTTCGTACAACTACCTTACTACCCGGATCAAGGGAATTGTAAATAAATTGGAGATGAGGGTGATGGAGTTCATGGATATCCTCAATGAACCGGCAGTATGATTGATTAGTTGATTTATTGATTTACTGATTGTTAAATCATCACATTAGCACATTAGTTTTATGGCTTTAAAACAACGGTTTACAATAGAGACTAATTTCAGCATGGCGTCCATGACGGATGTGATCTTCCTGCTGCTTATTTTCTTTATGATTACCTCCACCTTCGTCGTACCTAATTCCATACAGGTGTTATTGCCAAGGTCTCAGCAACAAACCCAGGCAAAACCTATTACACGGGTAACCATAGACAAGGATATCAATTATTACGTGGCAAATGCCAATGAGACGGAACGGCAGGTATCTTTCGAAGATATCACGCCTTTCCTGCAATCGGTCTATTCGGCCGATCCCAGTATATTCGTCGCACTCTATGCAGATGAGACCGTACCCTACCGGGAGATTGTCCGTGTGCTGGATATTGCCAATCAGAACCAATTCAAAATGGTACTGATGACGCGACCGAATTAAAAGGAAAAACCGACGAGACCATCCGGCAGGTAATTGAAGCCGGTGCCAATGCGGTTTCCTATACGCCCCCTACTACAGCCGAATTATTCAAGGAAATAATGATACGGTATAGAAGCGAATAAAAGTGCCCTGATCATAAGTATACACTAAATTCAGTTATCAGAAACATGATTACAAGAGAAAAAATAGGAGGAATAATAGGAACGGCAATCTTTACGATATTGCTTTTCCTCATCTTGTTATTCTCTGTTTTCACATTATCATTTCCACCCGAAGAACTGGAAGGGATACCGGTAATGTTCGGAACGACTGAAGATGCTTTCGGCATTGTCGAACCTCCCATTACAGAGATAACACCTGCACCTTCACCTGAGATCCCCCCTTATTCTCCGGCTGAACCGTTAATTACCCAAACAACGGAACCTACCATCGATGTGGAAGCTCAACGGGAAGAAGAACGACGCAGGGCACAATTGGAGGCTGAACGCAGGGCGAGGGAAGAGGCTGAGCGACGCCGGAAAGAAGAAGAAGAAGAAGCACGTAAGCGTGAAATCAACCGCCAGATGTCAGGACTCTTCGGAGAAAGTTCGGAAAGCCGCGGTAATACTGAAGGGGAAGGAACGCAGGGAGTTTCTACCGGAAACGCTACGCAAGGCTCACCCTCCGGTAATGGAGGAATAGGCTCCTATGATTTGGGTGGACGCAGTTTGGGCAGTGGTGGGCTTATTCAACCCCGGTATACTGTGAACGACTATGGGACTGTCGTTGTCAATATTACAGTGGATCCTGCCGGCAACGTGATCCACACGGAAATCGGACGTGGCACGAACACCCCCAGCGCCACTCTCCGTGAAGAAGCATTACGAGCGGCCCGAAGCACTAAATTCAATGCGATAAACTCTGCTAATAACCAGCAGGGAACCATTACTTATCGATTTAATCTCAATTAAAAGATATACAGGTAAACCCCAAAATATCTTACTCTCTCTATAAGGAGAGATATTATTTAAGTTTCACTAAAATACTGCAATCATGAAGAAAGTAGCCCTCTTTTTAGCAAACGGTTTTGAAGAAATTGAAGCGCTCGCGACCGTAGATATTTTAAGAAGAGCGCAGATACCGGTTGAGACTGTATCGATTTCAGATACAAAAACCGTGACCGGTGCACATAACGTGACAGTCATTGCGGATACAACCTTTCAGCAAGCCGACTTTTCAAATGTTGAGGTATTAATCTTGCCGGGTGGAATGCCGGGCGCCAAAAACCTCAACGAACATGAAGGGTTAAAAGAACTGATCACAAAGTCTAACGGAGAAGGAAAACAAATCGCCGCTATTTGTGCAGCACCAATGGTATTGGGTGGACTTGGCCTGCTTAATGACAAACGGGCCACCTGCTATCCCGGGTTTGAAGCCGAACTGGCAGGTGCGCAGACAACAGGTGAAAATGTAGTGGTCGACGGCAATATTACCACAGGAAGGGGCCCGGGACTGGCATTCGAGTTTGCATTAAGGTTGGTAGAGCAGATTGCCGGCCTTAAAACAAGACAAGAGGTGCAGAACGGCCTGTTACTCTGATCAATGAATAGGGCTAAAGCAGAGTCCTTTAGATATTTTGTGGTCACAAAATATCGTCAGATAAAGATTTAGTCGTATTCTGACCTGCAAATACTATCCGGAACCGTTTTCACTCAAAAAATTAATGGTGCAAATAGTTGTCTATTAACAAAGAAACAACTACCTTTGCACCGTTTTTTATCAATATAATGTCTCACTTATTTAATTGAAAAAATTATTTCATAACAAATGACAGAAAATTTAAACAATGTGGCTCCAATGGAAGATTTCGACTGGGCCGCCTATGCTGAAGGTGATTCTTACAGCAAAGAAAGTAAAGAAAAACTTACCGAAAGCTACGACAACACCTTGAATAAAATCAATGACAAGGAAGTAGTAACAGGTACTGTGACCTCCATGAACAAACGCGAAGTGGTTGTAAACATCGGTTATAAATCCGATGGCGTGGTATCGATGAATGAGTTCCGTTACAACCCGAACCTGAAAGTTGGTGACGAAGTAGAAGTTTACATCGAAAGCCAGGAAGATAAAAAAGGACAGTTGATCCTTTCTCACAAAAAAGCACGTGCTTCCCGCTCTTGGGATCGGGTCAATGCCGCGCTCGAAAACAACGAAGTTATTAACGGATACATCAAATGCCGTACAAAAGGTGGTATGATCGTGGATGTATTCGGTATCGAGGCGTTCCTCCCCGGTTCACAAATCGACGTGAAACCTATCCGCGATTACGACATCTTTGTCGACAAGACAATGGAATTCAAGGTAGTTAAAATCAACCCTGAATACAAGAACGTGGTGGTATCTCACAAAGCCCTTATTGAGGAAGAACTCGAACAGCAGAAAAAAGAGATTATCTCGAAACTCGAAAAAGGACAGGTACTCGAAGGTGTCGTGAAAAACATCACTTCTTACGGTGTATTCGTCGACCTTGGCGGTGTGGACGGTCTTGTACATATCACCGACCTCTCCTGGGGACGTATCCAGCACCCGGATGAAGTGGTGAAACTGGACGACAAGATCAACGTGGTAATCCTCGATTTCGACAACGAGAAAAAACGCATCGCACTTGGTCTGAAACAGCTGACCCCGCACCCATGGGATTCATTGAGCGAAACCCTGAAAGTAGGTGACATCGTCAAAGGTAAAGTGGTTGTGATTGCTGATTACGGCGCATTTGTAGAAATAGCACCGGGCGTAGAAGGATTGATCCACGTTTCAGAAATGAGCTGGACACAACACCTGCATAGCGCACAAGACTTTATGAGCGTAGGCGAAGAGGTAGAGGCAGTCATCCTGACTCTCGACCGCGACGAACGTAAAATGTCTCTCGGTATCAAACAACTCAAACCCGACCCATGGGAAGATATCGAACAGAAATATCCGGTTGGCAGCACTCATACTGCAACTGTGCGCAACTTCACCAACTTCGGCGCATTTGTTGAAATTGAAGATGGTGTAGAAGGATTGATTCATATCTCCGACCTCTCCTGGACGAAGAAAATCAAACACCCGAGCGAAGTGACTGAGATCGGTGCTCCGATTGAAGTACAGGTACTCGACATTGACAAGGAAAACCGTCGTTTGAGTCTCGGCCACAAACAACTGGAAGAAAATCCTTGGGACGTATTTGAAACTATCTTCACTGTAGGTTCCATCCATGAAGGTACTATCATCGAAATGCTCGACAAGGGGGCAGTTGTTTCTCTGCCTTATGGCGTGGAAGGATTCGCAACACCCAAACACCTTGTGAAAGAGGATAACTCTCAGGCACAGTTGGATGAGAAACTGGAATTCAAAGTAATTGAGTTCAATAAAGATGCAAAACGTATCATTGTCTCTCACAGCCGTATCCATGAAGATCTGGCAGATGATTCCAGGAAGAAAGGGAATAAGCGTACCGGTGGTAGAAAAGAAGGCGGAAACGAAGCCGCTGCGGCTATCCCGGCAATGGAAAGAACCACCCTGGGTGATATCGAAGAGTTGGCTGCATTGAAGGAAAAACTCGATAGCCAAAAAATAGAAGCACTCAATAAGAAGGTGAAACAGGAAGAAGCTGCCAAAGAGGCCAAAGCTGCTGAAGCAAAAGCGGAAGAGGTGAAAACTAAAACCGAAGAAGTGAAAGCAGGAACTCCTGAAGTTGCCGAAACTAAGGCAGAAGTGAAAGCGGAAGAAACTACTTCGGAAGAGTCGAAAGCAGAAAACAAAGCTGAAACCGAAAAACCCGAAACAGATAAAGAATAATAATTCTTTATCTACACAATGTAAAAACTGTCCGGAAATCCGGGCAGTTTTTTTTATGGATTTATTTTATAAAAAAAATCGACCAGGTTATGTAAGAATTTCCCATTATATTCGTCTATATAGTATATGAATGTCCGGCAGTTCCAATATCAGATCCTTTGCCTCTCCGATAAATCATATCGGATGGCACTATCGATCCTAAAAGATGAAAGCAGTGCAAAAGATGCATTGCAGGAACTTATGATGCGGCTGTGGGAAAAGCGCGAGCAATTGGATGCCATTGCCAATTATCAGGCATTTGTACTCACATCGATGCGTAATCTGTGCCTCGATATGATCCGGAAGTCAATTCACACACATGAAATTCCGGCCGACACTGAATACAACGCTCCCAGTCCGCATCAACAAACGGAACAAGCTGATATGATAAACCACATCGGTAGTATGATCGATACACTGCCCGAAATGCAACGAACTATTCTCCGCATGAAAGATGTGGAAGAGATGGAATTGGAGGAGATCGCCCGGATAATGTCGATGACGGAAAATGCCGTCACCGTAAACCTCTCCCGGGCGCGGAAAAAACTTCGCGATATGATTATAAACAACCGAAAAAAGGAGAATAAAGTATATGAACGATATAGATAACCTGCTTGAGAAATACTTCAACGGCCTGTCATCGACCGAAGAAGAGAGAAGGCTGAAACAATACTTCGAAGGAAGCAGCATATTGCCTGAGCATGCAATATACAAATCGCTTTTTGCTGCTTTTAATTCGGAGAAACAGATAAAAGCGCCGGTGATGACCTTCCCTGAAAAGAAAACAAGGAGACCTGCGATTACACGACGTATAATCATTCTACTGTTAGGATCAGCCGCGATAGGACTACTGGCTGTCGCATTCTCTAACCTGCAGTACGCACGCTCACAACATCCTGAATATATGGTTATTGTAAACGGCAAACAGGTCGTCAATCAGCATAAAGCACAGCAATACGCCGAGCATATGCTTTCGGAAACGGACAAGATCATAGAGAACTCCTATCAGCTTTTCCGTGAAGCGGCCACTATAAATCAAGATCTTAATGCCGAGAAGATATTAAAAGAGACAGATCAAAAAATAGAATGTATAAAAACAAATTATAAACAATAAAATCCAACACATTATGAAGAAATTATTTTCAATTATGCTTATAATGCTGGTATTTTCAGCAGTAGCATCAGCACAACAGGTAGAGAAATTATTCGATAAATATATGGAAGATGAACGCTTCAATTATGTATATAGAAAAGGAAGTGCCGGCTCTGTGTTGGATAGGGCAGACCTGGAAAATCTGAAAACAGATGCATTTAATATCCGGTTTAAATCGGATCGTAACAAGGAAAATGAGAAAATGCTTATTCTGAATTCAGCCAATGAAAGTTTTCAGAAGAGTTTTATGGCCGAAGTGGATAAAGCCTTGGAGAGTGATAAATTTGAAAACACTTCCTATGTCCGCAATGGCAAAGACAATCGTGTATCGGAATATATACGCAAATCATCCGATAAGATGGAAGAAGTGCGGGTTATCAAAAACGGCAGTGGAAATGTCGTTCTGAAATGGGAATTATACACGATCAGGAAAAAATAACCGGTTAATTAACTCTACTTTTTTAATATATAAATTTCTGAACGGGAATGCGGCGTGAGTCATATTCCCGTTATTTCAGTTTTATTTCCCTCCCCATATATCGAAAACATTTTACTCCTACAATTGTTTAAGATAGAGGTTTAATATCCCACCATTATTATATCAACAAATTTGACGATCGTGTTCTCAAACGACAAACCATATCGTGATTTTGCCGAATTCCTTTCAGCAAAATTTCCCTATAAAGTACAAAAAATTTCCGTCAATGCCGGCTTTACCTGCCCCAACCGTGATGGAAGTAAAGGACGTGGCGGATGCACTTATTGTAACAACCAGAGCTTCAGCCCCGGCTATGGCAAACCGACCAAAACTATTTCAGAACAACTGGCCGACGGTATCAATTTCTTTTCTCACAAATATCCGGAGATGAAATACCTCGCCTATTTCCAATCCTATACCAACACCTACGACAGTCTGGATTCTCTTATCTCCAAATATGAAGAGGCTCTCTCCTACCCCAACGTTGTAGGATTGATAGTAGGTACCCGCCCCGACTGTATGCCAAAAGAACTGCTCGATTATTTTGAAGCACTCAGTAAAAAAACGTTTGTCATGGTGGAATATGGCGTAGAATCAACATTGAATAAAACGTTGGAGAGGATAAACCGTCAGCATACTTATGAGGAATCCGCAGAAATGATCAGGGAAACTGCCGGACGAAACATTGTGACAGGTGCACATATGATCCTGGGATTGCCGGGGGAAAGTACTGAAGAAATACTCTCTCATGCAGACAAGCTTTCACAACTACCTCTGACAACCCTGAAACTACATCAGTTACAGATCATCAAGGGAACCGCCATGGCAAAAGAGTTCAGGTTATTACCGGAATCGTTTCACCTTTTCGAACTGGATGAATATGTGGATCTGTGTATCGACTTTGCGGAACGGCTGAAACCGGAAATTTATATCGAACGGTTCACCTCCCAATCTCCAAAAAAACTGTTGATTGCACCTGCTTGGGATCAGAAGAATTATGTGGTAACGGAAAAAATCATGAAACGCTTCCGGGAAAGGGATACCTGGCAGGGACGACTGTATGGCCAATTACAGGAATATTCCCAACCTGCAGTAAATCCTTTTACGTGAAATTCCAGAACCGTCCCGGCTAAATAGCTATTACATCCTGTAATTCCACATCCTTTGTATATACTTGTCTCTTTGTAATACTTCTATCTCCTCTTTCTCACGGCTTCCAAAAGAGTCGATATTCCCTGTCCCCAGTACCAGGCCCACCTGCTGCACAAACTGCCGGAAAAATTGCTCAGGCTCAGGACTGATTCCTTTCATATTTTCTAAATATGACCGGATATTTTTCACGGGACTGGGAACCGAAGCGGTTGCCTTCCTGACCAGATCCCTCTTTTCAGGGTTGAGAGCCTTCAAAAGCATCTCCAAGTCAGTGTCATAAAGCAACGTACCGTGATGTATCTCCCGACCTTTAGAAAGATGTGATGCAGTACCGGATATTTTATAGCCCTCTAACCAAAGATCCTTTCGTTTCCTTACTTCAACGGGAATATCCAAAGTACGCAATGTCTCCACTACCGGATCAAGGAAACGAGTGCTCAACGGCTCCCCTGTTTTTCCATGAATAAAACTGTAATTCAGGTTGCCTGTATCATGATACACTGCTCCCCCACCCGACAATCGACGTACAATACGGATATCGTGTTCAATGCAGAAGTCCTGGTCAACCTCATTCAATACAGCCTGATTAGATCCGATGATAACACTTGGTTCATTGACATACAGCAGTAAGAAATCTTCTCCTATTCTTGAGAAAAGATGTTCTTCTGCGGCTAAGTTAAACGAAGGTGACCTAGATTGAGACAGGATAATATTCATGACATGAAATTGAACTGGTTGTAATAACCGATAGTCTCTTTGGTTAGAATATCAAGCTGTGTGTAATTCTCTACTTTTACCGGTTTCCGGTATATCAGATATTCAATTAATGTTTTCATTGCCAGAAAACCCTGGTGTTCCGGTTCCTGCCCGATCAGAAAATCGATATATCCATTTTTCAATCCCCTTATATTGGGTGCCGTAAGGTCCAGACAAACCAGCCTGATATCATCGATCCCGTTTCTATCGAAATAATCGGCAATAAGCCCTCCCCTCGAGTTAAGTACCACTATTCCCCCAATATTCTGCTGGGTCTGAAAAAATTCTTCCAACTGTTGGTCAAATTTTTCCGGTTCCATAGCAGTAAAAGGTATTCTCCGCACACTGTTGGTGATGCCCTTTTCGCTGAGATAATCATTAAATCCTTGCTTTCTCAGTATACTCGTATTGGCACTCTGGGCTCCTATCCTCACAGCCTGCAACATCCCAATATCACTCCCTGAAGGAATGATGGAGGTAATCAGTTTGGCCACCAGATAACCGCAAATATAATGGTCGGAAGTAAAAAAAGCGAGCGGTGAAGTATCCTCCAGGGGAGAGTCAACAAAAACATAGGGGATTTCTCTTTCATCCAACTGTTTCGTCAGGCGGACGGTCACTTCCTTGAAAGTAGCACCGATAATGACCGCATCGGCATCTGTCTGTGCTATCTGGTCATGCACCTCCCTGCAGGAATAAATATCATATTGGTTATAAGTATATATCAAACACTGTACCCGGATATTTTCAAACTCTTCCAAAGCATGGCGGATACCGGAATGGATACTCTCCCAATATTCCCCCTCCATCACATGCGGAGTAGTGATTACCACCTTGTATTTTCTCTTTAATGATAATCCGGAGATATGGATATTCGGCTTGTAATTTACTTTCTTCAGCACCTTCTCAACAGCAATACGTGCCGATTCAGATACATTTCCCCTGTTATGAAGTATCCGGTCGACCGTGCCTGCCGAAACTCCCGCCATTTGCGCAATATCCTTAATACGAACTTTTCGTTGCATATAGGGTGATTTTATAGATATTTAATAAACACAAACATGTTAGTGAATAAACAAGATAAGTGTAATTGTTTTTACAAAGTAACGAATTAATTTTGAATTTATGTGAGAATACAGAAACGGTTCCGGTACACGGAAATATATTTACACAGCCTTATTAAACTCCAGTATATATTCTGTAGGCGTATAACCCATTATCTTTTTGAACTGCCTGTTAAAATTGGAAATATTATTATACCCTGTTTCGTAGCAAATCTGGGTTATCGTCAGCCTTCTTTCCAACAACAGTTTACATGCATAACTGATCCGGAGTTCGTTGATATATTGAAAACAGGTCTTACTCGTTTTTTCCAGAAAGTAACGACAGAATGCACTTACATTCATCCCTGCGATATCTGCAATATCTTGCAGTGTAATTGCTTTAGTATATTCACGATGCAGGAAAGCTTTGACTTTAATTATACGGGGATCTTTATCATGGATATTTATAAGAGTATCTTCACTCTCATCCCTCAATAACCTCTTTTCTTGTGACTGGCTCATCATGGAAAGAATTTTTATTGTCTCCAAAAGTAAGTCAAGCCCACTTAACCGAAGTGCCTTTGTTATTCTTTTTCTTATTGTCTTATTCGCATCCTTCTCAAAGTAAATGCCGTATTTAGCATCCTCCAGTAATTTTTTTATCTTGGAAAATTCCGGATACTGTTGAAGGGAATAATGAAAAAAATCCTTGGAAAATTGAAGGGTAATAGCATTCACCCTGTACTTCGGGTCATTCTGATAATATTGAATATCATTTCTGTACATATGGGGGACACTGCTTCCAAGCAGCACCAAATCTTCATCGGAAAACAGCTCGACATTATTCCCCACAAATCGCGTACCGGTACTTTTCAATATATATACAATTTCATACTCTTCATGAAAATGCCAGGGAAATTTGAAATAATCATAATCACACCATTTTATCTTCACCGGTGACCCGCTGCTGAGATTCAGCTTCTCATGCATTATTTTTGCCATAGCCATATAATTTGCCGCAAATATAGTATTAATAATTGCAAATATCAAACTTGTCGGATATTTATAAATATGAATACATTTGTAAACTGAATAACACCGCCGTCTATCGGCCATAAAACATAGAATGAATCATGTTGTTGGAAAGGACTTGGAGATGGTTTGGCATGGACGATACAATCAGCCTGTCCGATTTAAAACAGATCGGCGTAGAAGGTATCGTCACCTCTTTGCATCACATAAAGCCGGGTACTGCCTGGCATGTCGATGACATCCTGCCCGTAAAAAAAATGATTGAACAGGAAGGCCTTAAGTGGAGTGTTGTGGAGAGCCTGCCGGTATCGAACGACATAAAATTAGGAACGGATAAGCGGGATGAACATATGGAAAATTATAAAACTTCCCTGGTTAATCTGGCCCAATGCGGTATCAAAACCGTCTGCTATAATTTTATGCCTGTGTTGGATTGGGTAAGGACGGATCTCCGTTACAAAGACAGCGATGGCACGGAAACAATACTGTTTGATTATCACACTTTTGCCGCTTTTGACCTGTACATTCTAAAGAGAGAGGGCGCAACCGATGATTATCCGGAAAGCATTATCCTGAAAGCAAGGGAAATATACGAGTCTATGGATGACAAGGAGAAAGAGGAACTTGCCTACAATATTATCATCATTACACAGGGTTTCATTAATAGTGCCGTTGAAGACACCAACGATTATAAAGAGTTGTTCCTCCATTCGATAGAACAATATAAAGAAATAGGATCGGACAGGTTCAGGGATAATCTTTCCCTATTCCTTAAAGAGGTGGTACCTGTTGCCGAAAGGCATGGGATCCAATTGTGCATCCATCCTGATGACCCTCCTTTTTCTTTATTAGGGCTACCACGCATTGCCAGTACGGTGGAAGACTTTGAGCGGATATTCTCACATAACAGTTCCCTTGCCAATGGACTTACTTTTTGTACCGGCTCTTTGGCGGCCAGAAAGGACAATGACTTACTTCAGTTTATTGAAAAATTCGCAGACCGGATTCATTTTGCACATCTCCGGAATCTGAGATTTTTAAATGATCATTGCTTTTATGAATCGGGACATCTGGATGGAGATATAGATATGTATCCGATCGTGAAATTATTATTGAAAGAACAATACAGGCGAAAAAACGAAGGACGCGAAGACATAAGGATCCCGTTCAGGGCAGATCACGGAAAGAAAATGCTGGATGATTTCCATAGAAAATCCAATCCCGGCTATCCACTGGTCGGGCGAATGAGAGGACTGTCGGAGATCAGGGGATTGCAAACGGCAATAGAGTGGATTGTGAAAAGTAAAATAAATCCGTAAAGACGCTCCAAAGCGGCGGTTTTAACTACTATAGTGGAATATAAAAATCAACGGACCGAATAATTCCTGCAAATTTTATACCTTCATATGCAAAAATAATATTTTGTTTTAACACAACACCAAGCTATTTTTGTGATCTGAGCCTTAATGAAAATTAATTGAAGATTTATCCTGACTGTTCACGTACACAAAACATGCGTTAGGGTAGATATTAGGGAGAATATAAGCATTTTTTAATAAAGTGACAGGCAGTAATGGAAATAACTGGATAAGTTCAAGTTTGTCTGTAAATAACAGTTTACGTAAATACTATATAAATCTAAACAAATCAGGGAAATGAAAAGGAAAACTTCAAATCTATCAAGAGGAATGTTGCTCACACTTGTGTGGATATCTTCTTTATGTGTATCTGCCCAAACAATAAACTTTTCAATTATTATTAAAAAACCTTGCGTTAATACGCCTGTTTCGATTTCGGTAGATGATTTAATAGCTGATATAACCAGTGAAACATTCGCATTATATGAGGTCACCCCTTCAGGAGAAAAACTTATACACAGCCAACTGGAATCGGATTACACTTCTCGCCTTTGGTTTATATTAGAAGGTTTTTCCGCAAAAAATTCAACAAGGAAATTTGTGCTTAAATTTCAAGAACAGGATTCTCCCAATAAATCAAATACTGATATTCACATTTATAAATCGGGAGAAAACCTCACCCTTCGTCAGAAAGAGCAGCAGATTTTAAGCTATCGTTTTGGTACGATGTACCCCCCCGAAGGGGTTGATCCTTTGTTTAAGCGCTCAGGATTCATCCATCCCCTGTGGTCTCCGGGAGGTGAAGTATTAACCCGTGTGCAGGCTCCCGATCATTATCACCATTATGGTATTTGGGGTCCGTGGACATTAACTCACATAAATGACCGGAAAGTCGATTTCTGGAATTTGTATGAAGGCCAGGGGACGGTGAAGTTTGCCGGGTTCTTGTCCGAAACAACCGGAAGTGTATTCTCAGGTTTTCGCGCGTTGCAGCAACATATTGATTTTGGAGCAAAGGGAGAAGACCAGATAGCAATCAATGAGATTCTGGATGTGAGAGCCTGGAACATACACGACGGAGTAAGGATCATTGACTATACCACTATATTAAATACGCCATTGCCGGACGGTATCATGCTCGACGCATACAGATATGGAGGTGGCATTGGTTTCAGGGCAACAGAAAAATGGACAAAGGATAATTCTACTGTGCTGACATCTGAAGGAAAAACAAGGATCGATGCGGATGGCAGCAACGCACGTTGGTGTATTGTGGAAGGGGAATCGGAAGTACAGGAAGGCCGGTCGGGGATTCTCTTTCTGAGCCATCCTTCAAATCGTGCACATCCTGAACCTATGCGCGTTTGGCCTCTCGATGCAAATGGAGGCAGAGGTGACATGTTCTTCGAATTTACCCCTATTCGCCATAGATCGTGGGAACTGCAGAAAGGAAGTAATTATATTCTTAAGTACAGGATGATAGTCTTTGATGGAAAAATCGACAAAGAGGCAGCAGAAATGTATTGGAATAGTTTTGCCGCAACACCTGAAATTAAAATTGACTCAAAAAAATATCTTGTAAGTTCAATCGTATTATCATTTTTTTCATTTATACAAAAATATAGGTTTATAGCGTTAAAACAGGATATAATATTTGCATAAAAATGTATTATCTTTGCCGTCTATGTGGTTTTTTGAAGAAAATCATGTACATTTGCTTTGCAACATATGGCCACAACTTAAAATTTAAGGGATAACATATCTATTATCAACAATATACAATCATGAACACAAACTATAAGATCAGGGTATTATTTTTTGCCCTTGCACTCATTTTTTCTACGTATATTCTCCATGCCCAGGAAGATAAATGGCAAGGGAAAGCGGTTGATTTTTCACATGGCAGATTGGAAGTCCATCCCGACAAACGGTTTCTTTGCCATGCCGACGGCACGCCATTCTTTTACCTGGGTGACACGGCATGGGAATTGTTTCACAGGCTGGATGAAACGGAAATAGACACCTACCTTGAAAACCGAAGGGAAAAAGGGTTTAACGTGATCCAGGCAGTAATCCTTGCTGAATTGGACGGGCTGAACACTCCCAACAAAAACGGTGACCGGCCTCTTCTCGGCAACGATCCCCGTAAACCTAACGAGGCTTATTTTGCATGGGTGGATAAAGTGATACGTAAAGCCGCAGGAAAGGGAATGTATATTGGCCTGCTGCCTACATGGGGTGATAAAGTAGATGTTCAATGGGGCACAGGCCCTGTAGTATTCGATACCGACAATGCTTATACTTACGGGCAATATTTAGGAGAACGCTACAAGGATTTCCCTAATATCATATGGATCAACGGAGGGGATCGCAGTGGTGGTGGCAGGAACAAAGATATTTGGGATGCCATGGCTAAAGGGATCAGATCGGCAGACAACAATCATCTTATGACCTTCCACCCGATTGGTGCGGAAACATCCGGAAGTTGGTTTCATGATTACGATTGGCTTGATTTTAATAGTTGCCAGACCGGACACGCCTATTATACCTACGATATTTTTGAAAAGTTGATTGCCGGGGATTATAACAGGCAACCCACTAAACCGGCTATCAATCTGGAGCCTTGTTACGAAGATCATCCGGTAAGAGGGCAACCTGAAGGTGTCGATCTTTGGTTCGATGAAAGCAATGTGCGGCATGCATTGTATTGGAGTCTGTTCAGTGGGGCATTTGGACATACTTATGGTTGCCATCCCGTATGGCAGTTCATGGCTCCTGGCTATACCCCGGTAGGAGGAGTCCGGAACAACTGGTATGATGTCCTTGACCTGCCGGGAGCCTGGGATCTGATACATGCCCGCAGGTTATTCGAATCATATGATTTTTTCAGCAGGCAACCCGATAACACCATTATTTTAACGCCACAAACAGAGAGCAAGGACTACGCCATCGCGACAAAAGGAGATGGATATGCATTGATATACCTTCCACATGGAAATAGTGTGGAGGTATCACTGGAAAAAATTTCCGGAACGAAAAAAATAAAACTTATCTGGCTTAATCCCCGTACAGGTAAAAAAACCGGGATAGGTGCCAAGGCAGCCAAAGGTTCTTTCGTGGCAACTCCGCCGTCATCAGGAAAAAATAACGATTGGATATTGATTATGGAAAGGTACTAAACGAATCTCTTCACCTGTCCCCTACAACCTTTTCGCCATTTGTTCCTCGAGTTTCTCTAAGTCTTTCGTGAAGTTTCTGATCCCTTCCGCCAGTTTTTCCGTGGCCATGGCATCTTCGTTTATCATCCACCGGAACGTTTTTTCATCGATGCTGATTTGTTCAATCTCAGATTGTCTGGCAGCCTCCTCGTTCAATTTCCGGACTAAGACACCTTCGGTATTCTCCAGCTCTTTGAGGAACTTTGGAGCAATAGTCAACAATTCATCCGGCAAGTTCCACTATCTCTCCGATATTACGGAAGCTGGCTCCCATTACCTGGGTCTTATAACCAAATTTCTTGTAATAATTGAAAATCTTTTTCACAGAAAGCACTCCCGGATCTTCATGAGCGGCAATTTCCGTAACACCCTGTTCTTTTTTGTACCGATCCAGAATCCGGCCTACAAAGGGAGATATCAGACGAACACCCGCTTCGGCACACGCAACCGCTTGTGCAAAAGAGAAGAGAAGGGTCAGGTTACAATGAATTCCTTCTTTCTCAAGTATTTCTGCGGCCTTTATCCCTTCCCAGGTGGATGCGAGTTTTATTAATATCCGTTCCCTCGAAATCCCCGATATCTCATAGAGAGCTATGAATTCCCGGGCTTTGATCACCGACGCTTCAGTGTCAAACGACAACCGGGCATCTACTTCAGTAGAAACCCTTCCTGGAACAATTTCCAAAATTTTTAATCCGAAATTCACGGCCAACTTATCCATCGCTTTTGCCAATTGCCCGGATTTGTCGGTTAGCTGCGTTTTACCATAGGCAATAGCATCATCTACCAGCGAAGCATACTTCGGGTCTTGCGATGCAGTATAAATCAAAGAAGGATTCGTAGTTGCATCGACCGGTTTGTATGCTTCAATAGAGGCAAAATCGCCCGTATCAGCCACTACTTTGGTATACAGCTTCAACTGCTCTAATAAATTCATAGGTCATGATATTTAATCAACCATCATCAACCATCATCGAAAATGCATTATTGTCATTTTACATTAAACGCGATGCGCAGTTCGTCGATCTCCTTGTCCCCCATGGGTTGCAAAGAGCCGATCGAAGAGGCCATCACCAGCGAGTTAGCTGAAAATTCAGCTACTTCCAGATAGTCGAACGTATTCAACAATTTATCACCTGTCACAAAAACACTGTCGTTTTCTACCAGAATAACCCGATTGTGGTTAAACATTTTCGCCACACTATCTACATCGTTATAGATCAGCCCGAAAGGAATGGAGGGGACATCCTGGAGGAAAATCCAACTTTCGGGGATTGTACGTACATCGAATTTTGAACCGCTCACCGCATGCGCCATCAGATTCACCGATTGTGTGCAGATGATAGAGTTGATATGCGGGTTCAGCTGGTAAATACGTTGATGCAGGGCTACCGACCTGCTGGGTGTTTTTCCCGCTTCGGCCATACCATTCTTTATCTGGACAATATCACCCGGCACAATATCCCATCGCGCCACATTACTTGGTGTAATCAGGAAATCGTCACCTCTCCAGCGTACGGATACCGTACCGTAAGTCGATATCATCATCCCCTGATCACAGGCCCGACGGATGATATTCACCATCTCCGTACGGATTGCCCGTTCATCGGAAGGATGATCAATATCCATAAAATGGGAAATATTGGTCGGTAAGTGATTTACATATTGCGACACCTGCTCATCACTCAGATAATTCACCTGCCCGAGTCTTTTGGCATTCACAATCGTCCGGCAACAAAACTCCAGCGTTTCAAACCGTTGATAGGCATCCATCATATCAGTCCCACCCAACACTATCCCATGATTCTCCATGATCACCGCCTTATAACGGGTATCCTTGAACTCAAAAGCGATTTTCTCGCCCAGATCCTCACTACCGGGAGTTCCATAAGGTGCAAATCCTATATCCCCGCAAATATTGTGTGCCTGAGGAACGATTTTGGTGTCGGGTACAATGCCGGCAATACTGAAAGCTACCAGCGCAGGCGGATGGGCGTGGATGATAGCGGTTATTTCAGGTCTGGCTTCATAAATAGCCTTATGGAAAGGGAGCTCCGAAGAAGGCTTATGTAACCCGATAATGGTTCCATCCCTCTTCACCTGCATAATATCTTTGGTAGTAAGCGACCCTTTATCCACTCCCGAAGGGGTAATCCAAATATCACCATTCTTATCCCTGATAGAGATATTCCCTCCCGAAGTAGTGGTCATCCCACGACTGTATATTCTTCCGATGATCACATTGATCTGTTCCACCGGATGCATTAAATTCACATCTAATTGTTTCATTTTTATTGAATAAAGAGTAAAATTGATTAGTAGATTTATCTATGTACTGATTAGCAGATTATAAACACTAATCAGCACATCATCAAATCAGTAAATTATCACATCATTATTTGCTGTTAGCCAGCAAATAAGCTTCCGCTTCTACGTTCCACAATCCCTTATGGCGACTACAGATAACAGCCAGTTCTTTAAAAAGTTCGTTGGTCCCACCAAGCTTTTCAAAGTCGGATATCGGAGTGAGCGGCATATCAATATGTGTATAGATCAGCTTCTTTCCACCCGGGATATTGGGCAGGTTGTTGGTCGCATCGGCTACTGCATTCAATCCACCAATATGGGTAATCAGTCCGGCTGGATCAAGTCCTTTACTCATAATATCGAGTGCTTCCACCATATCGTCGTTATTACCTCCACTGGTGCCGACAATATGTGTATAGGCATAATGTACATTGTAGAAATTGAACGTGGCGCTGAAATTGGGGTCACTGGGTCCGGCAAAGAAATTGAGGCAACCGTCGAATGCCAGTATAGCATCCCCCTGCTCTACTACCGGCCTGACCGGTGCAAAGACAAACACATCATCATAACCGGAATTACCACTCAGAGTTTTCAGTTCTTTCACCGGGTCTTCCATCGCACCGGTATTGATATAGTGGAGATCAATTCCCCTGGATGCGGCAAATTCAACCGTATAGATTGAGGCAGCCCTGTCTAAGCGAGCCTGGTCTACATCGGTCACTACCAACAGTGATGGTTTATGGTCTTCACGATGGAGCACATAGTTGATAGCTGCAAGTCCCATTGGACCGACACCCGCAAGAATAGCCATCTTTCCTCCATCCACAATCTCCATCTTGTGCTTATAACTGCCGGGAGTAGTATGGTAGTTGGCATGCATCGCACCGATTACACAGGAGAGCGGCTCTGCCAGCGATGCAGGATAATATCCCTCACCCGTAAATTTCAATAAGCAGTTCTGCTCCATCACTTCGTTAGGAATAATCACATAGGTGGCATCTCCGCCGATATATTTGTAACTATAACCGGGAGCGCTCAGAATACCAACGGGGCCATTCTCGTAGTAGAGCGCCGGTTGAATGGAGAACTTATCCCCTGCTTTAAATTTATGAGCCCATTTGGAACCCACTTCCAGCAATTCACCGGCGAATTCATGACCGATGATAATAGGATTTTCCGCTACGTCATCGGGAATACGCTTGTGATCCGTCCCTTGTGAAGAAGCTTTATAGGATGACATGCACAATGAATCGGTCACCACTTTGGCCAGGATTTCATCCTCTTTGATGGGCGGCAAATCAAATTCTTCCAGACGCAAGTCTTTTTTGCCGTACAATCTAACTGCTCTCGTTTTCATATGATTATTCTATTTGTTATTTCATTTTTGCATACTCCTGATTGACAAACCGTTCAAGATCTTTTTTATCAGGAAGTTCTACCAGATATTTAGACACGAATAGCTCATGGTCACTATCGGCCACAGCATATTCCACTAAAGCACGGTTTCTGTTTGTTACCAACAAGATACCTACAGGTGGATTATCATCTGCCTGCATTATCTCTTTTCTATAATAATTGACATAAGTTTTTAACTGACCAATATGCTCGTGTGAAAAACTGTCGACTTTCAATTCAATCAACACGTGGCATTTCAATATACGATGATAGAAAACCAAATCACAAAAGAAATATTCATCACCGATGATAATTCGTTTTTGCCGGGCTTCAAAACAAAATCCATGTCCAAGTTCTATCAAGAATTCTTCCAGATGTTCGATAAGCGCTTGTTCCAAATCTGACTCATAAGTCACATCTTTTGCCTTAAGTCCCAAAAATTCAAAAGTAAACGGCGATTTGATAATATCTGTCATCGTGCTCTTCTCACTCTTCGTCTGCACAACTTCGCTCAACATCTCAGGTTTCCGGCTAATACCGCTCCGCTCAAAATACAGGGTATCGATCTGGCGCTTAAGTTCACGTACGCTCCAGGTTCCCTTGATACACTCCATTTCGTAAAACCGTCGTTTTAAAGGATCTTCAATAGGAAGCAGCAAACTAAAATGTGAAAATGAAAGTTTGCTAACCAATTCCGTAATAAAAGGTAACTGCTCAGTTCCCCCTTCCGGCTTGAATTGGGCAGACAGTGTCTGCCCAATTCCAACATCTTCTTTTTCAGAGTGTTGTAATTCTCCTATCAGTGACTGCAGAATTACATTGCCTTCTTCTGAATTACCCAATTGGGCAATCGGTGATTGCCCAATTCCAACATCCTCTTTTTCAGGAAATTGTAATTTGACAATCGGTGATTGCCAAATCTCCCCAAAATATTTTTGGAAGAAATGGGGTATATAAGCACTTATCTGCGGATAAGTATTATAAAATTGACGATAAAGTTTTAAATTTCTATACGATAATCCTTCTTCATCAAAGGCATCGGCGAGGCTTTGAAGGAGCTTAGCCCCGTATTTTGCCCGATCTTCACCCTTCTGTTCAAATTCAACAATATAAAACCCCACCAGCCAGTTTCTGACGGTTAAGTGGGTATTGACAGCCGCAACCGCATTCTGCCGGAATGTGCCGGAAATGTGCCGGATATTTTGTTGCAGATCGTTGAAATTCATAGGATTTAAGTTATCTATATTCAACTCTTGATACTACTTCAATTTTATAAAAAAATCATCGAACCATCAAATCAAACCTTTTCACCTTTCCATTCTTCCACCTTTCCATCTTCTAAGAAAGCATCACCTGCCCGCCGGTAATCGGCAAAGCCTGCCCCGTCTCACCGCACTGCTCCATCAGGTAAAGGACTCCCTTGGTTACATCCTCGGGCGTACATCCTTTTCCCATCGGGACTTTAGATAAATAGAACGCTTTCACATCCTCTATAGTTTTTGCTCCCGGCACCTTACCTGCTTTCAGGTATTGCACAAAGAGCCCGTTTTCCGGATCACTCCAGAGGGGTCCTTCATAGAAGTTTCCGGGACAAATGGCATTGACTTTGATACGGTCTGGCGCCAATTCCAAAGCAAAAGACTGGGTAAGCCCGATACCCCCGAATTTCCCTCCTGCATAGGCAAAATTGGCTTTACTGCCTTGTAAACCCGACTTCGAATTAATCTGGATGATATCGGCATAATAATCGACATAAGCATACTTTGTCTGCAACTTCATGACCTTGCTGACCATTTTCGTGCAATAAAAATAGGCGCTGTAATTTATTTTGGTGACGAAATCAAAATTTTCCGGTGTCATATCATCCAGGCCACCAGCGCGAAGTACACCTGCGTTACTGATAAAGCAATCAATTGCCCCGAAATGGCATACGGTCTCGTGGATAAGATTCTCCAGGCTTGCCGTTTCAGCTACATTCGTTTTCACAAAAAAGGCCCTGTTGCTTTTCGCAATACGGTTGAACTTTTCGGCCGTGACTCTACCCGCCTCTTCATTCAGGTCGGCGATCACGATATTGGCTCCTTCCTGTAACAGGCATCGCCCGATCCCCTCTCCGAAACCCTGGGCAGCACCGGTAATCACAATGGTTTTATTTTCCGCACGTCCCCGGGATATTCCTGCCGACACGCTACGGCGGTAGTTTTCCACCTCCCAGTTGTCGATAAAATCTATCTGCTCCTGCGTCATTGGGTGCGGTCCGCCGAATGAATGTGAAAGATAGGCTACTTTCATTGCGTCTTCAAACACATCCAGAATGATATCGCACTGTTTGGCATTATCACCTACAGCGACCAGTCCAATTCCTTTTATCAGTATTACTTTAGGTTGATAACCCAGTTTCCCCGTAAACGAAGGGATCGTCTTCCGGGCTTCTTCCAACACGGCTTCGGGTGTCTCATCGTTCAGGAAAATATAATTCGATTTGCAATAAACAATGGCATCGGGAGTAAATGGTTTGGCAATATCCTGCTGTTTACCGGGATTATCGTAAAAATATTTGATCAGTTCATTTTTCCTTACCGTCAGCGTTTTCAATCCGCTGCCAGACAGCATCATCCGAAGAGCCGGCAAGATTTCTTCTGTACAACGGCAGGTATCTCTTTCGCCGGAGGGTAACGGCGTAGAAACAGCCTGCTCCAGTTTGTGAAGTATCTCTGAATAGATCGACTGTACCTCTGCGATGGTAGTAGCAGCGACAAAAATACCGTGGTTCTGCAACCAGATCACCTGGGGTTCCTCGGCGTATGCCGCACGATACTCTTTGATCCGGTCATAGACCTTTTTAAAAAGCACATAGCCCGGATCAGTATATTCCACATACAATGCTTTTTCACCGAAAAGCCGTTTCAATTCAGCTTCCGCATTCTGTGCACACATCAACCCGTTCACTGCTGTCGGATGCAGGTGTACCACAAAAGGATAGTCGATTATATTGTGCATCGATGTCTCCACCGAAGGACGTCTCCCCTTAGTGAGGGTAGCTTCGGCCAGATCATTCTTCACCTGCTCTTCCCTCTCTGCCGGATCTGTACTATATATTTTCTCCGACATGCTGTCGAGTTTATTTCTGTCGAGCACTGCAAATCCCTCTTCGGTTATTGTAGCCAATGCAGCACCACTGGCCTTCACCCATATCTTTTCTTTGTTCTTGAAGGATGTATTACCACCACCGGCAATCACAAAACGGCTGTCCTGCCCGTAGAACCGTGATATATATATTAAATCCCGTATTCCGAAAATGTCGTTTTCAGGTAGAAAGGTTTGAGAATGCTGTTCCATCTTTATCATGTTTTTTATATGTATTCAGTTTCGTAAGCCATATGATTGCAACTAAAGCAGAGACATTTAGATATTTTGTGGGGACCCTCAGTTCGAAATGAGTTGATCACCTAAAGCTTCCAGTTCATGCCGTTTAGAACGGTCTGCATAACCGTTCTGATCTATATATCCGTTCAATCCCTGTTTTACTAAATGTTGATGTGCCGCAATGAGACAAGCCCCTTTGTAATTAATCTCCATAAGTTTTTCGGTCAAAGGTGCACCTCCCCGGGCAAATAGTTCAATTGGCTCCATTGCAGGCGTATTATGTTCACTGCCGAAAGTCACCACAAAACCCTGTTCATAAAGATAGCCGGCATATTTTTCCAAAAGCCGGACATCGTTGCGGGTTGTGATAAATTCAACCGAATGAAATCCCCGTTGCGTGAGCTGTTTGGCTACCCGTTCCGGATCTCTTTCAAAATCAGTATAATTCCCATTTATATCATCTGCTAAAAAGGGATAAGTAGGAATACCACCGGCGGCAATAATGATTTCCTGCACGGTTTCCATCGGCAGGAAAGCGGTGGGCTCTTCCGGAACGAACGCTGCCCCACCCGCTTTCAGCAGGTTACCCCGGATCTCATTTTCCACGCCGGCAAGGTTATCTACCGCCGATTTCAGCATCTTTCCGTCAAAGAGCATCTCCAACAATGCCCTTATTTTGGACTCGTCATTATCACAAACTTCATAGACATTTATGCGTAACGCTTTTGCCAAATGGCGCTCACGAATTTGTCCTTTTGTCAATTCGTCGGTTATCCGTTTGAAATCAAGCTTAAAACCACATTCTTTCCGTCGAAGCAGGCCGTTCAGTTTGTTGCACATTGCTTCTACCTGTCGATTGGCCTCATCCCGAACATTGGATAACATTGTTGCATAGGGCTCCTCTAACCGGAAAGGATATGACAATCCTTTTCCACTCAGATAGGTACGTCCCGGATTTGCAGGATCATTCACACGCAGTCCCGCTTTCTGGTCCTCTTCATTCAGGCTGATAAATTCGATACCGAAAAGAGGATAGAGTTGTCGCTTATTACAACCATCAGCCCACTCCTGATATCCTTCTGTAGTGTAAAAATCGTTTATTCCCACCACTTTTACATCCTCGGCAACCGCCCTGTCCAATGCATCATTGACATCGGCAAAGGCACTGAAAGAGTATGGTGTATGCAGGTGCGCGTTTACTTTTACAACAGCCGACCCGCCTAATTGACTCATCATCAAATAATTAATTAGAATATTTACCGATATACCGATTAGCAGATTGATTAATCACCAAATCTTCACATCATCGAATTATCACTACTTGTCCCGACTTGTCGGTATCAACTCAGACTCCTTTTTTCGCCCTTCTGATAAATTCCGCATCCGTAAAATTCTGTACCGGAATATAATCCCTCAAGGGCAGGATTCGCTCGTTGATCATATCCAGGAACCAGCTTGGCTGGGGGAAGAAAGACTCTTCAAGTTCAAATGCCGGAGTGATCCAGTTGCGTGAACCTAACACACAGACGGGGGCATCGAGATAGTCGAACGCAAGCTGACTGATATTGGCTGCGAGATCATTGAGGAATGAACCACGTGCGGTAGCGTCTCCGGCAACAATAATTTTTCCGGTCTTCTTCACCGATTCCAATACCTTTTCATAGTTAAATGGGACCAACGAGCGGGCATCTATCACTTCTGCGCTCATGCCATATTTCTCTTCCAACTCCTTCGCAGCTTGTAAGGCGGGATAAAGGGTATGTCCAATGGTCAGGAATGTAATGTCTTTACCCTCTTTCTTCACATCCGGTTCGCCAATAGGTATTTCGTAGTAACCGGCAGGAACACCTCCTTCATGGAACTGCTCACCTATATCGTATATACGTTGGCTTTCAAAGAAAATCACAGGATCGGTACCCTGCAATGCAGCATTCATCAATCCCTTGGCATCATAAGGCGTCACGGGGAAGCATACTTTCAAACCCGGGATATGGGCTACAAGCGACGTCCAGTCCTGCGAGTGCTGTGCACCATATTTCGATCCCACGGAAACACGGACAACCACCGGCATTTTCAGCACATTCCCGCTCATTGACTGCCATTTGGGCAACTGATTAAAAATCTCATCTCCGGCACGGCCGATGAAATCACAATACATGATTTCGGGAATCACACGCCCGCCGCACATGGCGTAGCCGATAGCCGTTCCCACGATGGATGCCTCTGAGATTGGCGAATTGAACAGGCGGTGATAGGGCAGTGACTCGGTCAGTCCTCCATAAACAGCAAACGCACCACCCCAGTCACGGTTTTCCTCACCGTAAGCGATCAGGGATGCATCCTTATAGAAACGATCGATAATCGCCTCGAAAAGAGCATCGCGCAATTGAAACTGTTTCATCTTACTGAACGGCTTACCTTCAGCATCGAATGCAAAACGTTCTTTGTTTGCGATCTTTTTCACCCGTGGGTTTTCTTCCATCGGAATCAGCACCTCCGGTTTTTCATTGGAGAAACTGTCCACCGAACCGTCAGAAAACATCATGTCGCCGATAACATCCGGATTCTCCATCTTTGGTGATATCTCATCATCGATCGATTTCAGGAACATTTCGTATACCAGAGCCCGTATATTGTCGGAGATAGAGTCGAGTTCGGCCTGAGTAGCTACTCCCGCTTCCAGCAACTGCTCACCGTAGCTGCGGATACAGTCCTGCGATTCCCATGCTTCCACCTCTTCTTTAGAGCGGTACGACGAAGCATCGGAGGGTGAGTGTCCGCTATAACGGTAGGTGAGTACATCTAACAGGACAGGGCCTCTCTTTTCTTCGATCACTTTACGTTTACGCTTATAAGCATCGATAACAGCCAACGGATTATATCCATCCACCCGTTCAGCGTGCATTTGTTCCGGATTCACTCCGGCCCCGATACGGGCAGCGATACCATACCCCATGGTTTCACCACAGGTCTGCCCTCCCATACCATACTGGTTATTCATTATATTGATGATTACCGGAAGACCACCTTTCATATCACCCTCCCAAAGTTCTTTGAATTGGTCCATTGCAGCAAAGGTGATTCCTTCCCACACCGGGCCACATGCCATGGAAGCATCCCCGATATTTGCCACGACCAATCCCGGCTTGCGGTTCACTTTTTTGTATAAAGCAGCGCCGACGGCTATATCGCCCGATCCGCCCACGATGGCATTGTTGGGATAGACGCCGAACGGAGTGAAGAAGGCATGCATGGAGCCTCCTAATCCTTTATTGAAACCGGTCTTACGGGCAAAGATCTCGGCCAATGTACCATATACCAGGAATCTTTTTGCAAGTTCTTTGACCGATCCTTCAAAATCTTTTTTCACGATCTCATAGATCACACCATCAAAAAAATTCTCCATGATATCCATGAGCTGATGGTCATCCAGTTGATGGATGGCTGACATTCCTTTGGCCAGGATTTCGCCATGTGAACGGTGGCTCCCGAAAATAAAATCGTCCACCGTCAGCGTCCAGGCCATACCCACTGCCGACGATTCCTGTCCGATAGACAAGTGAGCGGGACCCGGATGATTATAGGGAGTACCGTTGTATTCTCCCTGCGTCTTGATCAGATTCAACATGGTTTCAAATTCACGGATCAATACCATATCATGGTAAATCGCCTTGAATTCCTCTGTGGTAAAATTCTCTTTTTCATCTTGCACCGTTTTCTGGTACTGGTTGACAGGTATCGGTTGAAACTCTACAAAGCCGGGTTTACGTGCTTCGGTCGGATCTATAAGTTGAACTTTGGGCATTGTTTATCGATTTGTTGATTTACTAATTTATTGATTTGAAGATTATACTACACTCAGAAGTCAAGAAGTATAGAAAAGAGAAAATTTAGAAGTTTTAGTTCTTAATTCTAAGTTCTCAGTTCTCAGTTCTCAGTTCTCAGTTCCAAGTTGTAAGTTCTAATACTCCTTTCCACTATAAAAAGACGGTTTCTTTAATAATCTCACTCACGGTAGGATGCGGAAAGACCACTTCTTGCATCTCTTTCAGCGTCATTTCCTGTTCAATAGCGATACAGGCTCCGTAAATGATTTCGCTGACGGGATTACCCAGCATGTGTACGCCGATCACCTCGCCATGCTTTTCACCGACCAGCACTTTACAGAGTCCGCTTCCACCCTCGTTTTCGGCAACAAAACGTCCGGAATAAGCCATAGGCAGTTTAGCGACTTTATAGGCTATATTTTTGGCTTTGGCTGACTCTTCGGTCTCTCCTACCCCAGCGACTTCGGGGTTAGTATAAACCACACCCGGAATGGCATTATAACGCATGATATCGCTTCTGCCAGAGAGGTTATTCACCACTACCTCGCCTTCACGACTTGCCGTATGAGCCAGCAACGAAAAACCGGTTACATCGCCAGCAGCAAAAACACCGGGGACATTGGTACGCATCTTTTCATCCACCTTGATACCGCCACGCAATAACTCTACTCCCAGATTTTCCAACCCGAATCCTTGCGTAACGGGACGACGACCAACACTCAGTAATATCTTTTCACCTTCTATCGTTTCTGTTTTTCCGTCTTTCTCAAACACAACCTTGTGACCATCTACCTGCGTCACCTTTGCGTTCAGATGGAACGTAATTCCTTTCTTTGTATAGATTTCCCGAAGCATGGCAGAAATCTCCACATCAAGTCCTCCAAGAATTTCAGGAAGCATCTCGACTACAGCCACATGGGTTCCCAGGCTGTTATAGAAACTGGCAAATTCCATACCGATCACCCCTCCGCCAATGACGACAAGCGATTCAGGACGTTCGGTCAACTCCAGTATCTCACGGTTGGTGACGATGATCTCTCCTGCTTCCTGCAGACCGGGTATAGGTGGTACGGAAGCTTCCGATCCTGTACAGATAAGGAGATTTTTTCCAATATATTTTTCATTGTTGCAGGTTATCTCGATCCCTTCCGATGAACGTCCGTTGATATTGGCTTCACCTTTTATCACCGTCACTTTATTGGATTTCATTTTGCTTTCTACGCCGAGTACGAGTTTACGTACCACTTTCTTTTTGCGGGAGACCATTTTGGCATAATCGAAACGGATATTATCCCCAAAAACCCCGTAGAGATCTCCATGCAAAGCATTTTCATAAGTCTTAGCGCTGTAAAGCAACGTTTTGGTGGGAATACAACCTTCGTTCAGGCATACTCCACCCATTGATTTTTTCTCGAACAGTATTACATTCAGCCCTTTATGCCCGGCACGTTCAGCCGCAACATACCCGGCGGGACCTCCACCGATAATTAGTAAATCGTACATAATATTTTCTTTAGAGCCAAGAACCAGGACTCAAGAGCCAGGATTGTAAAGGCTATATTCAGACCGGTTACCGGCATAATTTATTATTTTAAAACATCTCTAAAACCATTTACTATATATAACAATTTAGCGTCAAACAGTTCATTAAAACGCTGCTTCCTTTAAATTATTATCCTCCATCTTTTGTCGTGCGAAGCACACTATTGCCGAAGGCATTATCAGCACGAAGTACATCATCAAACGTCCAATTCCAGATTTTCTATTTCAATAGCAATTTGCTTCAGGAAGCGGGTGGCTTCTCCTCCGTCCAATGAACGATGGTCGTAAGTCAGGCTCAACCCGATAAAGGGCACAAAAGCATAAACACCATCGCCAATATCTTTGGGGCGTGGTACGATAGTATTCACCCCCAGGATAGCCGATTGAGGCAGATTAATGACCGGTGTAAACATCTCCACGCCATAATTTCCCAGATTAGATACGGTAAAGGTACCGGCTTCCGGGGAAAGGATATCGGGATTCACACTCCCATTCCTGCAGGCAGCGGCAATTTCCTTGAACTGACGGGCCAGCCCTGTAACGGAGAGGTCATCGGCATTATGCACCACCGGCACCATTAATCCTCTTTCGGTATCCACCGCTAATCCGAGATGTATCTTATTAAAATAACGGATACTGTCACCCAGGAAATGGGTATTGACATTGGGGAACTTCTTCAGCGCCTTGATAACAGAGAAGCAGACCATATCATTCAGTGTGATATTAATATCGATTTGACCTTCTTCCTGCATCGCTTTCACCTTCTTCCTGAGCGCCAATATTCTTCTGGCATCTGCTCCCAAATGGTGGGTAAGTTGTGCTGAATTCTGAAGGGAAGCATGCATGGAACGCGCTATGATCTTGCGCATATTGGAGATCTTCCGGTCTTCATAATCCTTGCTGTAAACAGTGTTCACGGGAACAGACAGATCGGAAGCCCTGGCCGTACCTGCAAGCCCTGTTCCGGACGATTGCGGCAACATACCCTGTTCGGCAGCCAGTTTCTTTGCCAATGGCGTCATCTTTGGACGATCTTGCAAGACCGCCTGTATATCCTTCTCTATAATACGTCCTTTGGGACCGCTTCCGGAAAGAGCGGAGGTATCCACGGCATTTTTCTCTGCCAATTTTCTGGCACGCGGGGAAACAGGGCTTGTGCCGGCTGGTATGTTTAGAGGAACAGAACTACCTCCCTGTCCCGCTATCTCACCGGTTAATGAAGTTGTTGTTGCGGATTCCATAGCTCCACCGGAAGAATGGCCGGTACTATGCGGCTCAATTTTGTCCTCCGATTCATCTTCGGGCACTTCACGACCTCCCAGCAATGAAGAAATATCTTCTCCGGGTTGACCGATCACCATCATATTTTCCAATACGGGCACTTCATCGCCTTCACCGTAAAAACATTCGAGCACAACTCCCTCCGCAGGGGATTCCTCCTCAAATGAAGCTTTATCCGTTTCATAAGAGAACAGTACATCTCCCTTTTGTACGGCGTCGCCTTTTTTCTTTTTCAGTTCGGTAATGATACAACTTTCTACTGATTGCCCCTGTTTGGGCATGATTACTACAACTGCCATTTACGCATGATTTAAGTATGCAAATATAGTGAAAGCCGAGAGAAGAATCAAGCTTGCCTGAATGTTTTCGATAAGCGAGCACAGAGGCAAAACAAGTTTTGACTATGTCGAGCGTAGAAAACAACTAACTTGTTGAACTATTCCGCTAAGTGAGTGTAAAGTGAATCTATTTACTTTACCGAACGCAGAATTAACAATCGAGGAGCGTAGGCGACTCAAATAGTCTAAAGTATTTGAATGAAATAGCCTAACTCGTTGAATTATTCCAAGGCGCATCCTATATTCTGGAAATATATATAATTTTGACTACTGCCAACTGTGCTGAACTATGCTGACACAAAGATATCATTATCCATGATAGAATCCAAGGATAAACTCCATTAAATTAATACATAATATTTTCGGATATCCAAAAGCCATTTCATTCATTAGAATAAAATAATCAACACAGAAAGCATTGACAAATGTACAAAGTTTGGTTTCCCGATCGGTTGAATAATTGATTTTTCAGCTATGATTTTTGACAGATAAAATTTGTCCCGCGATTATCGTTATCATTCAATTTAATAAACGACTAAATATAAACTCTAATGCAGGCTTTAATACTGGTATCCGAATAAAAATCTGCCAAAAGAAACAAAAAGTCGGTTTTCAGATACTCAGGGACTATAGTCCTTCTATCACTTCCGTAATCTGTCCGTATAGTTCGGGTATTTTGTTTTTTACCACATCCCATACAATGTTGTAGTTAACACCCATATAGTCATGTATTAGCCGGTCTCTCATGCCTGCCATGTGCTTCCATTGAACAGTATGCCATTTTACTTTTACATCTGCCGGTATTTTCTTTGTAGCTTCACCAATAATCTCCAAACTGCGTACAACAGCCCGTTTCAATGTATCGTCTGCAAGAAAATCCTCCTTCGTCATGTCTATGGTAATGACCGAAAGAATATACAGTATTTCATCCCGAATATGCAGGAGGTATTGAACTGGATCTTTAGGCATATTGTACTTCTTGTAGTATTTTGGGACCGATATAAGGGCTTAGCCCGTTTTTTGTAACGATATCTATCCGCCGATTGCCAAATAATGCCTCAAGAATATCATAAACCGCCATATAGCTGTCGAAATTCTCTCTATGCGGCTCAAAATCAATCAGGATATCTATGTCGCTGACATCAGTCTGCTCCCCTCTCGCGTAAGAGCCAAAAACCCCGATATCTCTGATACCGTATAAAGCAAGCTTCGCTTTTACCGACTTTATTTTTTGCAAGACGGATTCTTTCGTGCTTATTTCCTCTATGTTACTTACAGTCTTTGTCATAATGCTTGTTTTTTTACCGGTAAAGATACAACTTTTTTAAAATAGCGTACAAGCTCAATGAATGGATTTAGCTTTCTCTTTTCGGTTCATGACACTTTGCGCCGCGATTCCTCAAAATATTACTCAATGAGTTAACAAAAAAGCTTACTCTTTTTGCCCTATTAAAGTAATGGAAAGAACCGTATGATAATTACCACGCTTCCTGAAACGCAATAAAAAGTCGATATCACCCAGATATTGTTGCCCGGGACCGGCGTTGAAAAAAGGTAACTTCTCCCTGCAGTTATCAATACAGAACATCACCAGTTCAGAAGAAATGCTTTCGTCCATCAATAAGCGATGAATATGCTTTTCACTTAATTCCGGCCTGAAATAGGGATTGTCCGGCAAGGGGAAAGCCGAGTTGACCTCAAAAACCATCTCACAACCGCTCTTTGAATTGAAAAACACTAAACCCGTTTCAAAATCTTCAGGAAAAACAAACGACTGATTCTCTGACTTCTTCAGTCCTTCTTTCCGAACCCTCTCTTCCGATTCTTCTCTTTCTTTCTCGGAAAGATTCAATGATTTATTGAAGAATTCCATGTAGGCTTTCACGTCTCTGCAAACATAACTTCAACTAAACGATTTCACCCCATTTTTATTGAACAAACTTTTGACTGAATGATACAAGGTTGATATTAAGTTACTCATGTTTCGCACTTCCCTCAAACCATTGACAAAGAAATAGAAGGGAAAT
>NZ_JAXQGC010000052.1:0-43746 GCF_034331125.1 Proteiniphilum sp. | reverse complement strand
TGTCTTTATAATAATCGCTTCCCCGGAGGTTTTCATGCCCGGGAAGTTTCCGGTCGACGTCAAACAGTTGGATAGGGGCAATCATATTTGTGATGAACCTGATCCGGCACATGAGGGATATTCCCCTGTCTTATTTTGTCTCGTTACTATCGAAACTGATGAAAGTGAGAAATATAAACATTTATCCACTCAAGCCACAAATGGAATTGTGTGCATGATTGGGATTTAATAAGCAGACCCTATATACAAAACTTTTGGGGGCAAATTTATGGATTTGGTATTCTTAAGTAACTAACCACCTGGACACTTTATTTCTGAATATTGGGTGATTCCAATCCGTAACCTTTCTTTTTGTCTTCCGCTTTCAGTAAAAAGGCTACAATCAATGCCAGTATGCCAAAACCGGTAAAAATCATCATCGGTAATGTATAATCATATGTATTCACTGTAAGTCCGTCTCGGACAGTTTGTCCGGTAATACAATATTTTTCAAGGACCCAACCAATCAACAGGGGTACTCCAGCCAGACCCCAGTTCTGTACCCAGAAGATAAGAGAATAAGCGGTACCCAATCGTTTTTCGGGTACAATTTTGGGAACTGAAGGCCACATGGCCGAGGGTACCAGTGAAAAAGCAATTCCCAGAATCACTACCAGCACCATAGCAAAGATCCAACTGTTCAAACCTGGTATGGAGAAAAGTGCATGTACCAATATCAGCAATAATGAACCGATGATCATAATAGTAGCGCCTCTCCCTTTTTTATCGTAAATTCCTCCGAACAGGGGTGTCAGCAGGATATTCCCGAAAGGTAATAACATGGGTATCATTCCGGCCAGATCTTCTGCTACGCCGAATTTATTCACCATCAAATCAGTAGCATATTTGAGGAAGGGAAAAACGGCGGAATAAAACAAAACGCACAAGATAGCGATATACCACCATCCCCTGTTATTTAATATTTTCCCGATATCCGATATTTTAAACTCGTCTTCAGGATTCTTCTCTTCAGCATTATCTATGGCTTCCGAGGCATCCAGCTTCCGATCCATCACCATATAGGCAAAGAAGGCAATCAGCCCGATACAAAGACCAATCAGCGCTACTAATACCGGACGGGATACGTCGACAATACCCGTCGCTTTGGCAATCGGCACGGAGAAACCCAATGCAAGCGCAGTACCGATACGGGCCATAGCGACCTGCATTCCCATAGCAGTAGCCAATTCTTTCCCCTTGAACCATTTCACAATGATCTTCGACACGGTGATACCGGCCACCTCAACTCCTACGGCAAAAATGGCAAATCCGATACTGGCCCAGAAAACCTGTGCATCCAGCCCGAACAGGGTTGTCCCCCGTAACGATTCGGTAGATACCGCCCAGTATTTAAGTGCCGTCCCGATAACCATTACTGCAGCGGCTCCCACTCCTGTGAGCCTGACTCCCAGCTTATCAAGGATGATTCCTCCCAATATAAGCATCAACAGGAAGATATTGAACCAGCCATATGAACTGGTAAATGTACCGTACTCGGCCCGGCTCCATCCGAGTTGTGCTTCCAGCAGGCCGGCCAAGGGCGCCATGATATCTGTTAAAAAATATCCGCACATCATTGTGAAGGAGACAATGAAAAGTGCAGACCACCTTGCCGCTGCAGAATCTCTGAGCGATTGTCTGATTTTTTCTACCATTTTCTTGTTATTTTTTGATGTCTGTTTTTTTGAAGAGACAAATATAGTTAATCTTCACCATTTATCGGGGAAAACCAGTACTGTTTTTCATCTGTCAGGTTGCTTAAATATCATCTACCTCTAACCGGTTAAGAAATGAAGTCGTTTTTCGTATTTCTTTATACATCACAATATCTTCATCGATAAAAGGCACTTCTTTGCGATAAGCTTTCAGTATCTTTTCTATCAACGGGGAAGATTTAAGGGGGCGTCTGAATTCCATCGCCTGCGCCGCATTCATCAGTTCAATGGAAAGAATGATATCGAGATTATCCATCACTTTGAGCAGTTTGACAGCCGAGGTGGCGCCCATGCTCACATGATCTTCCTGGCCGTTGGACGAAACGATCGAGTCGGTACTTGCCGGAGCACAATACATCTTGTTCTGGCTCACTACCGAGGCCGCCACATATTGAGGTATCATAAAACCCGAGTTAAGACCCGGGTTGGCTACCAGAAATTCCGGGAGTTCCCGTTTGCCAAGGATAAGCTGGGCGGTACGCCGCTCGGATATATTTCCCAGTTCTGCCAGGGCGATGGCCAGGAAATCGAAAGCCACGGCAAGGGGTTGTCCATGGAAATTACCACCTGAAATGATCTCGTCATCATCCGGGAAAATGGTAGGATTGTCGGTCACAGAATTGACCTCCGTCATCACCACCGATTTCACATAATTAATAGCATCTTTGGTCGCGCCATGCACCTGTGGCACGCAACGGAAAGAATAAGGATCTTGCAAATGTTCCTTTTCTCCTGAGATGATGTCGCTTCCTTCCAGGAATCTGCGTATATTCCTTCCTGTTTCCAGTTGTCCCTGATGAGGTCGTATAAGTTGTAGTTTCTCTTCAAACGGTTCGAGATGGCCGTCGTATGCATCAAGCGACATGGCAGCGATCAGGTCGGCCCGTTTGGATAACCGCTCCGCTTTCATAATGGCATAGACTCCGTGAGCCGACATAAACTGTGTACCGTTCAACAGAGCCAGTCCTTCTTTACTCTTCAACCGGATCGGCTTCCATCCGAATTCATCGAGCACCACGCCTATATCCTGTTTCTTTCCTTTGTAGAAAACATCACCTACACCGATCAAAGGGAGGAAGAGATTAGCCAGCGGTGCGAGGTCACCTGAAGCGCCCAGTGAACCTTTATCGTACACGATGGGTAGGATATCGTTGTTAAACAGGTCAAGCATCCGTTGCACCGTCACCGCCTGCACTCCGCTATAACCCAATGAGAGGGCATATGCTTTAAGCAGGAACATCAGCTTGACGATCAATGGAGGCACCTCTTCACCCACGCTGCAAGCATGTGATTTCACCAGATTTTCCTGAAGTGTGCTTAGGTCGTCATTCGAAATCGTGCGGTTGTACAATGAACCAAATCCGGTAGTGATGCCATAGATCGGTCCTGTTTGATTTTCCATTTTCTTATCAAGGTAATCTCGGCATTTTTGTATCCGCTCCTTGGCCTCAGGAGACAGTTCCAGCTTTATATTCTCGGTAATGATCCATTTCAGGTCATCCAATGTAAGTTCTTTTTCCCCTATATAGTAGATATTTTTCATATGACTAAAACTATTATTTTCAATGGTGTCATATGGAACTCGCTTTTAGTCATGCTCTTATGTGAGAACAATTATCATGCTCGTTTCATAGGATTATTTTACTTTATTCGATATATGAAATCTTTATTTTCCGGTTCGTTCCACTCCATTAAATTATAGATTTCACCCAATCAGTCATTTCGTTCTCCCTGGTAATAGTATCTTTTTCAATCCTTTCACATTTTTCTTTTAGTTCTTCGACAAACACCGTATCGTTGATACCACCCAGGTTGATACGGACATTGAGCAACGCTCCCATAATGGCGGTACGACAAGCCATCAGGCCGACCATCCCGTCAGTCACGGCATTCTTATTTCCCTTTCGGATCGTTTCAATGATGGTATCTAACATTTTATGTGCCCGTTCTGCTACTTCCATCGGGACGAGCGAAGCAACCTTCATGGCTTCCTGAATTTTTTCGCTACGCAGTTTTTTTTGTTCATCCGTCTCCTTGGGCAGTTTGTAGGCATCCATCACCAAACTGTATGCATCGGCGTCACGATCGATGTCGTTGATGAAATGTAGCCTGTTCTCCTCCATCTCTTCCACGATTTTTTTCATTTGCTCCTCCACACCGGCATAATTTTTCTTGCCGACGGTCAGGTTGGCCATCATCCCTGTCAATGCCGAAGCGATAGCGGCATTCAATGCCGAAGAACTGCCGCCGCCTGGAAGAGCTTCATTAGCCGCGGTTTTTTCAAGAAATTCTTTTAAAGTTAAATCCTGTAGTTTCATAAATTAAAAATTGAAAGTTGAAAATTGAAAATTAATAGTGAAAAGTGGTGAATGAATTAGCACATTGGCATATTAGCACATTGAAAAGACAATCTCTCCTCTTTTTATTACCGTTTCCACGATATTCATCCCCACATGATAAGGCAGGAACTTATAGGAAGGGAATTGCAGCAATATCAGGTCTCCCTGCTTACCGACATCGATGCTGCCGATATAGTCAGCCCGGTTGATGGCTGCCGCACTGTTGATGGTAAAAGCAGTGACTGCTTCTTCGGGCGATAACTGCATATAAATACAAGCAATGGCGAAGAGCAACGGTACCGACGCAGTGAATGAGCTTCCGGGATTGAGATCGGTAGCCAGCGCTACCATACAATCGGTATCGATCATCTCCCTGCCCCGGGCATATTTCTCCCGCAATGAAAAGGCAGTAAGGGGTAATAGTGTGGCTACGACATCTGCTTCGGCCATGGCCCGAATTCCTTCGTCCGATGCCTGCAACAGGTGGTCGGCAGAGAGACAACGAAGTTCTGCTGCCAATTCAGCTCCTCCCATCGGCACTATTTCATCAGCATGCATCTTCAACAGGAATCCATGCTCCCGCGCCGCTGCCAGGTAGCGGCGCGATTGTTCCACGGAGAAAACACCTTTCTCGCAGAAGATATCGACCGCTTCGGCCAACTTTTCTCCTGCCACAAGAGGAAACATCTCACGGATATTGAAATCGATAAATTCATCTTCTTTCCCCTTCCACTCCTCCGGTATGGCATGAGCCCCCATAAAGGTTGGTATGATATCCATCGGATGGGTTTCATTCAGGCGGCGCATCACGCGGAGCTGTTTTAGTTCGGTATCCCTGTCGAGCCCGTATCCGCTCTTTCCTTCCACAGTGGTAATACCCAGCCGCATCATCGCATCGAGCCGCTGCCTGCCGGATTCTATCAACTCCTCTTCCGTCGCTTCACGTGTAGCACGGGCCGTATTTACAATGCCTCCTCCACGGTTCATAATATCCATATAGCTATCGCCCCGCATCCGCCAGGAGAACTCCTCCTCACGGTATCCGCCGAACACGAAATGGGTATGCGGATCGACAAACCCGGGAAGCAATGCCTTGCCGCTAGCATCGATCAGGGTGTAATCCCGTTCGCTTACAGGGATCCCTTCCCCGGGATGAAGCACATGAGATATGATACCGCCGGTCACGATCACCGTCCCGCCTTTAATCACCTGCAAGTCGGACATCTCCCTACCCCGTTTTCCTTCAAAACCGCTGCAAGTAACTACCTGGGCGGCATTTTTTACGATCAGGTTATTCATCTGTTCGTTTAAATTTATTCATCATCAAACCTCCGGTGAATGGAGCAAAACTTGCTATTTCAAACGATCTGCGATTCGGATCCATCTTGAAATAATAGGGCAATGACCCGCCATAACTTGATATTATATCTCGCAAATAGATACTATCTCCTGTGATCTCATACGTATAAATACCACTTCCTATTTTAGGAAGCTCGTAGCCATTTCTTTTTTCTTTTCCTCTTCTTAGTTCGAATGTTTTCTTTGAGGTAAACATCCTTGTATTAAAATCAATAGTATCTATTTTTGTGTCCGTATGCACCCATACACCATTTAGATATTTGGTATTCAATTCATCATTATTTTCCTTACTACACAACAACACAGTGAAAATAGACATTAATTGTAGTACTGTTTTCATTTTAATCGGTATTCAGTTGTTTGTTATTATTTTTCAATATTGTTTTCATGTAGTCCTATTATTCCATTAAACGGGTTTCAAGTACCTGATTGACAGAGAAATTCTCGAGTCCCAGATAGTATGCGGCCGTATCAACCAATGCTTCCATCGGAACAAGTCCGATCACTTCGGCGCCCACCACAGGCACTCCGTAACGTTGCGCTTCGATGCGCACTAGCTCATGGGCCCGGTAGATCGCTGTTTTGGTGTAGTCGGTCAGGTTCATCGATACCTGTGTGATGCCACGATCTTCCAGCACCACACCCATCGCTTTGCAGAACCGCAATCCTCCGCCGACATGGCGTACTTTTTTGCTGATAGCGGTCGCGATCTCCAGATTATTAGTACCCAAGTTCACATTGTAAGCCACCAACGGCATGCGTGCGCCGATGGCAACGACCCCGGCCGTGGGATGCGGTTTAAAAGGGCCGAAATCGGGTGTCCATTCCGGCAGTTTCATCTTATCGGACAATCCCTCAAATTCGCCCTTACGTACGGCGGAGAGATTTTCGCGGTGCGTTGCCGAAGCCGATTTCTCGTAAAGATAGACCGGAAGGCCGAATCTCTCTCCCACCGTTTGTGCAACCTCTTTCGATAGTGCTACTGCCTCCTCCATCGTCACATTTTTAATCGGGATAAACGGCACCACATCCACCGCTCCCATGCGGGGGTGCTGTCCGTGGTGTTGTGTAAGGTCGATCAGTTCCACTGCTCGTCCTATCGCTTCAATCACTGCGTTTTTCAATGCTTCCGGTTCACCTGCTACGGTAATCACCGACCGGTTATGATCCGCATCTCCACTGTAATCCAACAGTTTTACACCCTCTTTACCGCGGAATGCATCCGCAATCTTCTCGATCTTTTGTTTGTCGCGCCCCTCACTGAAATTGGGCACACATTCCATGATTTTGTTCATAATACCTCCTCCAACTCCCACTATAAGGAAGCGATTTAAAGTTTTATCAGTAATTATTTGACTATTTATTTAGAAACTCGTTCACTTCTTGTTTTAACAAAGGCAAATGATTTATTACAATACTCCATAATATATCCGGCACCAAAGTATCATAACCATGAATTATATAGTTCCGTGTATCAACAATCTGACGAGCATTTGTAATGGAAATATTACTGTCTGCTTTTAATATCCGGTTCATTGCTTCTCCTATTACCTCAATATTACGTTCAACGGCTCGTCTCAACAAAGTATTATTCAAAAATTCATCGTATTGTTTTGGTATCGACACAAAAAATAATTCAATTTCATCAATAGCATAGAGGATATCTTCCAGAGACTTTTTTATATTATCATCCATAAATTAATACTTTAGTATTTTCTATGTTATTCCTTAGATATGAATTACGGATAGGTTGTTCTTCCATTAGATCTACTTTCCTTTCAAATATATCTTCCAATGAATATTTAAAATCAAAGAAATGCAAAAAATGATCTTTGACGGTTTTTTTATCAAAATCCACAATCAAATCAATATCACTTTCTTCGTCAAAGTGATCGGTAAGTACTGAACCGAAAGCAAAAAGCTTGTTCACATTGTATTTGCGGCACAAATCGGCTATCTGAGAATTATATGCACTGAAAAAGTCCATAACAGATTATTTTAAACGATTAAACGGTAATTTTACAAAATACTTTTTGTGTTGCAATTTTAATTATAAATTTTCAATTCCGCGCAAACATCCTACTGCTCATTGCAAATATAGCGAAAGCTGAAAGCAGTGTCAAGCTTGCTTGAACACTGCCAAGGCGCATCCTATATTCTACAAATATAGCAATAATTTTACGTATCTCTACTCGTTATTATAAAATGATATCATTCAGTATCTCATCATCCACAAGATAAGGTTCGGTGATATGATAACCGTCTGCGTGTGACCGGTTAAACGCATTCACTGTACTTATAGCATTAGAGTTACGGGCCCATGAACGGCGTGCCACACCTCCCATCACATCCCACAACATGGCCGAACGTAGGATCTCATCCACCCGCCTGCTGCCGTCACATACCATACCAAAGCCGCCGTTAACTGCTTTCCCAATACCCACGCCGCCACCGTTATGCAGCGCCACCAGGCTCATGCCACGGGCTGCATTGCCGGCAAAGCACTGCACTGCCATATCGGCCATCACGTTGCTGCCGTCCTTGATATTGGCAGTTTCCCTGAATGGTGAATCGGTACCGCTCACATCGTGATGATCACGTCCCAGCATCACGGGGCCAATCTCACCGTTACGCACCATCTCGTTAAATTTCAACGCGATCTTCAGCCGTCCTTCCGCATCCTGATAGAGAATACGGGCTTGTGTACCGACTACCAACCGGTTCTTCTCCGCATCGCGGATCCATATCCAGTTGTCGCGATCCTGTCCCCGCCGATCCGGATCGATGCACTCCATCGCCGCCCGGTCGGTTCTGACCAGGTCTTCATGCTTTCCGCTCAGGCATACCCAACGGAAAGGACCGTAGCCATAGTCGAACAGTTCAGGCCCCATAATATCCTCCACATACGAAGGCCAGATAAATCCCTCTTTCTCGTCCCTGCCGTTCTTCGATATCTCCTTCACTCCGGCATCATACACCGCTTTCATAAAAGAATTGCCATAGTCGAAGAAGTAAGTACCTTTGTCCACCAATTTCCGGATTACATCGAAATGGCGTCGGAGCGATGCATCGACCAGTTCCCTGAATGTCAACCGATCTTTATGTAATAGACGGGTACGCTCTTCAAAGGTGATGCCGGCAGGGCAATAACCACCTGTATAGGGTTCATGACACGAAGTCTGGTCGCTTAGCAGTTCTATATGGATATTGTGCTGTTCCGCATATTCCAGCAGATCGACAATATTTCCGTGGTAAGCGATAGAAAGTGGCTCTTTGCGTTTAATCGCTTCATCCGCCCAATGGAATGCCTCGGGCAAATTGCCGGTAATCCGTTGCACCCATCCTTGTGAATGACGTGTTTCAATACGCGAAACATCCACCTCGGCAATAAGTGAAACCGCACCGGCAATATCGGCCGCTTTGGGTTGCGCACCACTCATCCCGCCCAGACCGGAGGAAACAAACAATCGTCCCCGCAGATCACCGTCTTGCGGAATACCCAGCTTTAGCCGGCCCGCATTCAATAGCGTATTGAATGTCCCATGGACGATACCTTGCGGCCCGATATACATCCAACCGCCGGCGGTCATCTGTCCATAGTTAGCTACTCCCATCTGGGCAGCGACCTCCCAATCTGCCAGATTATCGAACATACCCACCATCATCGAGTTAGTGATAATCACCCTGGGGGCATCCGGCCTCGACCTGAACAGTCCCAGCGGATGCCCGCTCTCGATCACCAGTGTCTGTTCCCGCGTCAACTCTTCCAGATACATTTTGATCAGCCGGTATTGCATCCAGTTCTGGCATACCTGCCCGGTTTCACCATACGTGACCAATTCATAGGGATAGAGCGCGATATCGAAACAAAGGTTATTATCGATCATCACCTGAAAGGCTTTCCCCTCCACGCATTTTCCTTTATACTGATCGATGGATTTGGCTTTCAGGCCTCCTTCGGGACGATAGCGGTAGCCGTAGATCCGGCCGCGCGTTTTCAGTTCTTCCAGAAATTCGGGTGCTAACTCTGCATGCAATTCCGTGGGAATATAACGCAGTGCATTTTCCAATGCTGTTTTTGTCTGGCTGCTTGTCAGGCTGAACCCACGATCAGGCGCACGACGGATTCCTTCGCGAAATGCAGGATATGAAGGCAATTGATTAGGTAAGGTTATTCGCATTGCTTTAAATTTTTAATTTTTAATGCTGGAAGTAGATCAACATACTTCTTTACAAAATTAGCAATTGGTAGCATTTTAAACAAACTTTGATTTTGCTTAAACCTAAGTTCAACTATCGTTCAAAGAATGAGAAAATATGCATAGGATAAAGCAGTTAAGATGGATCAAAGAACAGTAAGAAACAATCCTTATGTCAGAAAAATGATAAAACAAATAAATTCATTCTTCAAGTTAAACTGGTTCGTATTCGTTTGTGTATTGTCAGGAATAATTATCGGTTACATATACTGGTATTATTGGGGAATATATTACGGCACTCTCCCTCTCTCTTCCGTGTGCTGGGTAAATTGTACCTACGGAGGATTGATCGGGGGATTCCTGGGTAGTTTAATAAAGGAATAATTTTGAGGAACCCCCGATGACGTTACAAATATTACAAAAGTGCATACCTCAGCATTTATGCGAAACAGGGAAAGATAAGAGAAGACGGGGCATCAATCCTTCAGGGCTTTCCATACTTCAACCGGATAGTCTGACTCAATGATGTCGGGACTTATCCTGATTGCTTGTCTGTAGGCAGATTCTCTTTCTTCGGCTGTTCTTAGCCGGTCGAGTGATGGAGCGTATGACACCATACATCTGACACCTTTGGCCCGTAACTGTTCTACAATATGTCTGTTGGAGTCGTTAATCGTCTGTCCTACATAAGCAATCATGCTTTCCCAGGGAACACCCGAAATAGCAATATCTGCGAATTCTTCATCAGTCCTTGCGAATACTGACAACATGATTCCCGGTAATCTGTCGGAATAATATCTTGCCTGTGCTCCGGTGTGTACTGTAAGCATTACATGCTTTTCCGCCTTGTGCTTCTTGATCAACTCCACAATCATATGAAGCGGTACATCTTTCTTATCGAGATTGACAACGGTCTTACCTTTACTCCATTTGATCACCTCTTCGAGTGTGGGTATTTTGGCAGAAGTGACATTTCCTTCATGATCTTTTAGTCTTACCGATTGTAGCTCGGAGAAGGTATAATCAGAGAGATTACCGGTCGCATCAGTAGTCCTGTCCAGTGTGGCATCATGCATAAGTACAATAATACTATCTTTGGTCAGGCGGGGATCTATCTCGAAGAAAGCAGGCATTTGGCTCAACACATGCTGGAATCCTTCAATGCTATTTTCCGGATATCCGGCTTCACGACCTCCTCTATGCCCGCTTACCAAGATTGAGCTATCACCTTTATAGGCAAAATATTGATACGTATCTTTGAGCTTTTTAAATTTAATATAATTTTCTTCACCCTTTCCGGATTTGCAGCTGTTAAGAGACAGCAGTATAACCAACAAAAGAGAGATAGCAAAAAGTAGATTGTTATTGATTTTTATCATAATTATCCTATAGCTTATTCGAGTTTTGCAACATCGTATAATAGTAACTAAATCATGCGAAAGGTCTCAAAGAGTATTCGCTCTTCAAAAATATAACATAAAGATAGAAAAAACTAATAATATGCTCACTAAACGGATAAAAATATGTATGGGCAACCCAAAGAATAATAATACCGGACAACTAACAAGTATAAAAAAGAGCGAACAAAGCCGCTCTTTCCATTTTTTCATTTTTAAGGTTTTGGTTATTGCAATCTGACAAGACGGTAAAGGAGCTGTTGAATAGCTTCCTGGATATCATCGAGGATCGATCCTGAAAAGTCTTCTGTAAACAAATCACGTTTGGAATCCACATACTCGTAGAAGCCCGTAGCGTGTTTTACAATATCTCCCGGGACAGAAGTCTGGGGAATCACGATATCCAAATCACCCTTCAACGCGTAAGTAGTTTCGGTAATCCGGTCCAGCAAGCCAGTCAGAGTATCTATAGCCTGATCCAGAGCAATATGCTGGGCATAACTACCTTTACCTGTCACATGCCAATGATAAAGCTTTAAACTATTGTTAAATGAAAAAAGTTCTCCAATGAAAGTTCCGATTTCCTTGCTAGCGGAACTTGTCTTTGATTTTGGTTGTTTTGCTGTTACTGTGCTCATAACTATTATTTTTAGATCGTTAATATATATCAAACAAACCAGAAAGAAAAAAGTGCTCACTTGTTGATTGAAGATATTTATAACCCATACACTTTAACTATATATTAGTTACTTTATATCGCGAAATACCCGCCTAATTTTGTATCTTTGAAGATATTTTAAAAAAGATTGCAACATGAATTACAAACTGGAAATCTGTGCCAACTCCGTCGCCAGTTGCCTGGAAGCCCAAAAGGGAGGTGCTTATCGGGTAGAACTATGTGCTGCCATCCCAGAAGGGGGCACCACCCCGTCTTATGGCGATATTACCGTGGCAAGGGAATTGTTGGATATCAAGCTGAATGTAATTATCCGTCCGAGAAGTGGAGACTTTCTCTATTCGGCACTGGAGCATAGGATCATGCTGAAAGATATCGAAATAGCCCGCCAACTGGGAGTCGACGGTGTAGTGATCGGATGCCTCACGGCAGAGGGTGAAGTGGATATGGAGCGGAACCGGGAACTGATTGACGCTGCGGGGGAGATGAGCGTCACCTTTCACCGAGCATTCGATATGTGTCGTGATCCATTCGACAGTCTTGAAAAAATCATTTCTCTGGGATGCCATAGGATACTCACTTCGGGGCAACAGCAACAGGCAGAACAAGGTGTTCCACTTCTGAAAGAGTTGGTGCAACGCGCGGACGACCGCATTATCATTATGCCCGGCAGTGGCATCAACATGAACAATATAACTACCATTGCAAGGGAGACCGGAGCAAAGGAGTTCCATCTTTCTGCAAGAAAACCGGTAGAAAGTGCCATGATCTATCGCAATCCCAATATCAAAATGGGAGGCACTGCGGTGATGATTGAGGAATATGAACAACAGGTCACTAATTCGAATTTGGTACGTAATACGTTGAAAGCGTTGGAAAATCTTTCCATTTAAATAGCTTTTCTCTCAGCTTTCACTATATTTCCATTATATAGGATGCGCCTTGGAAAATCTCAAGCAAGCTTGGTTTTTCTCTCGGCTTTCACTATATTTGCATCATATCTATTTAAATTCCAACAATTATGGGTAGAAATAGTAAAATGCTAATGACAAAATAAATACTGTTTCTTGAATCGGGCCTCTAAATCATTTTGGAATATGAAACACAGTTGTCCTATTTTAATAGTTTTGTTTGCATTGATCATATCTTCCTGCTCCGAAGACGATGCAAAACTCATTTATGAGCCGGGCATATACAGGCCTTACAAACAGGATATCTCACCTATTTACGCTTTTACCGACAACAAAGAGATTGATGGTAGTTCTATAAAAGTAACAGGCCCGTCGGGAAAGACCGGTGATATTCATATTGTAGATATGGAACCCAGGGTGGATGCATTGAGAGAACCAACAATACGATATAACACCATTCTTCTGGGAAGAAGAGGTACGACCAGAGTCTTCTGTCCAACCTGTTTGGATGTCCCTATGCAAATAAGTGTAAAGAATGATAGCCTCTTTTTGGCGCCAAAAGATTTGACAGAGGCAGTGAAATTTGCCCCCTATACTGAAATGGGCCTTGCTGTTGTCAGCGGAGAGGAAGCGGAACTCCATACAACTTTACGGGGGAAAATAACGGAAGGAGGATTTATACTATCTACTTATAATATTTTCATTAAATCTTCAAGTAATACAAAAGGCACTGCTGATGCCAATTATCTCGATCTCGATTATCTGAAAAGCGAACTTAAGAAGAACGACACTTTGGTATATGTAAAAAAAGAAACTTATTTTAGGAAACCATAGGAAACTGGCCCCTTTCCATTATTGATGAGTCTATCAACAGATATGCAATAGAATTAAAAGACCTCAATAATAAAAAAGTAAAGAGTATCTTTGCGCTATCAATCGCGTAAAGAAAAAGTGAATAATTACAAAACCCAAAGAAAATGAAGAGAATCAAACAATTGATTATTGCCATAGTGATCGCTCTGCTTACTGTGTCCTGTAATACAGGAGGCAGTGGTATGGCGGAAGCCAATTATGAAGTAGTCCCCTTACCCAACGAAATTAACATAAAGAAGGGAATCCCTTTCACATTTTCCGGAAGTACCAGGATCGTCTATCCGGAAGGTAATGAAAAGATGCAACGCAATGCCGAGTTCCTGGCAGAATATATGGAATTATCCACGGGAATCAAACCGGTTGTCACGATTGACATTCATGATCAGAACGCCGTTATCCTGTCCACAGGATTAAAAAATGAAAATCCCGAAGCATACCAAATCACCGTCGACGAGCAAACCATCCGGATTGACGGTGCCTCTGAAGCTGCGGTATTCTACGGTATCCAAACATTGCGCAAGGCCACTCCTGTGGAGAAAACAGGAGCTGTTTCCTATGCCCCTGCCACGATTATCGATGCACCCCGTTTCGGTTACCGCGGCTCAATGCTCGACATAGCCCGCCACTTCCAGCCGGTGGAATTTGTAAAGAAATATATCAATCTGCTGGCACTGCATAATATCAACCGTTTCCACTGGCATCTGACCGACGACCAGGGATGGAGGATACAGATCGATGCGTACCCGAAACTAACAGAAGTAGGATCGATGCGTAAAGAAACGGTGATCGGCCGTAACAGCGGTGAATATGACGGTATACCACACGGTGGTTTCTATACAAAAGAAGAACTCAAAGAAATAGTGGCATACGCACAAGAACGCTATATTACCGTGATCCCCGAAGTGGATCTTCCCGGACATATGCTGGCAGCACTGGCTGCTTATCCTGAATTGGGATGTACCGGCGGACCATACGAAGTAGAGGGATCATGGGGGGTATTTGATGATGTACTCTGCGCAGGAAACGATTCCACCTATATCTTCCTTGAAGCGGTATTGACAGAGGTGATGGAGATATTCCCATCGGAGTATATCCATATCGGTGGGGATGAATCGCCGAAAACACGTTGGGAAGAATGCCCCCGCTGCCAGGCACGGATCAAGGAACTGGGACTGAAGGACCACGACGGACATACTGCAGAACACTACTTGCAGAGTTATGTGACTGCCCGCATGGAACAATTCCTGAACAGCCACGGAAGAAGAATCATCGGATGGGATGAGATTCTCGAAGGTGAACTGGCTCCGAATGCTACCGTGATGTCGTGGCGCGGTATGGGTGGAGGTATTGAAGCTGCACAGATGGGACATGATGTGATCATGACACCTACCACTTATGCTTATTTCGATTATTATCAGACGCACAATACCGAAGAGGAACCTTTTGGCATTGGCGGATACCTCCCTATTGAACAGGTTTATAGCTTTGAACCGGCACCGGAAACACTTACTCCTGCACAAAGAAGACATATCCTCGGGGCACAGGCCAATCTCTGGACCGAATATATCAAAACACCTGATCATGTGGAGTATATGCTCTTGCCCAGACTGGCTGCCATGAGCGAGGTACAGTGGATGCAACCCGAAAAGAAAGATTATCAGCAATTCCTAAAACGATTGCCGAGACTGCTGAAGCTTTATGACAAACTGGGATATAACTATGCCAGACATATCTTTGATGTGCAGGCCACACTTACTTCCAATACCGACAAGAATGCCCTTGATGTGGAATTCTCCACCATTGACAATGCTCCGGTATATTACACCCTGGATGGCAGTGAACCGACGGAAACCTCAACACGTTATGAAGGCAGATTCTCCATACAGGAGGACGCCACACTGAAAGCAGTCGCCATCCGTGAAGGAGGAGAAAATAGCCGCCTCTTCAATGAGACAATCAAAGTCACCAAGTCGACCTATAAACCTATCGAGTTATTGACAAAACCAGCCTCCGGCTATGCTTATACAGGGGCAACCATGTTGGTGGACGGCCTAAATGGCAGCAGCACCAATTACCGTACCGGACGATGGATGGGTTTTCAACGGGACGATCTTGTAGCAGTAATCGATATGCTGGAACCTGCGGAAATCAGTACTGCTGAAATCCGTACTGCTGTGGTTACCGGCGATTGGATCTTCAATGCTTCGGCCATTGAGATAGCCACTTCTGACGACAACAAGCATTTCACGACGGTAGCCACGAAGAAGATTGTAGACGATGCAACAGATAATTATGAAGGGATTTTCACCCATGATGTTTCATTTGACCCGGTGATTGCCCGCTATTTCAAGGTGACGGTGAAAACCTCTGTGATACCCGAATGGCATCCCGGAAAAGGAGGAAAAGGATTTATCTTTGTAGATGAAATAAGATTAGACTAAAATTAAACGGGATATGTACGGACAAAACCGTATTAAGACCCAATATATCAACAAGGCCTGCACGGGATACGATCCCTGATGCAGGCCTTGTCATCTATTATGAAACCGTTTACCAATATTGTATTCAAACAGGTTTACCAACCTTTCTGAACATTATATTTCCTCAACCTTATTATTTATTTTTGCAGCGAGTAAAGCAATTGGATTTCTTCGGCCCAGAGCGATTCATCCGGGGTCTCAAGGATTAACGGCAGATCGTCGAGCCGCGGATCGTTCACGATAAAAGAGAACATATCCATACCCATCACTCCCTTACCGAGGCTGTCGTGCCTGTCTACCCGAGTTGCCAACTCTTTTTTCGAGTCATTGATATGCATCCCTTTTAAATAGTGGAAACCCACTATCCGGTCGAACCGGCTGAACGTCTCATCATACCCTTCTCTCGTTCTGATCTCATAACCGGCAGCGAGAGTGTGTGCCGTATCGAGGCAGACACCTACCCTACTCTTATCATCTACCTTATCGATAATATGGGCAATCTGCTCGAAAGTGTACCCAAGGTTGGTCCCCTGCCCGGCGGTATTCTCGATAACGGCTGTCACTCCATTCGTCTTTTCAAGTGCTATGTTGATCGACTCGGCAATCCGGTCTAGGCAGGCATCGACCGGCATTTGATTCAGGTGGCTTCCCGGATGGAAATTAAACCGGTTCAATCCCAGTTGTTCGCAGCGTTTCATCTCATCATTAAAGGCTCCCCTTGATTTCTTCAGGGCCTCTTCTTCAGGATGGCCCAGATTGATCAGATAACTGTCGTGCGGAAGAATATGATCGGGTGAATAACCCAATTCTTCGCAACGCGACTTAAAAAGGTCGATATTCTGTTGGGTATAGGGTGATGCAAACCACTGACGCTGGTTCTTCGTAAAGAAAGCAAATGCCTTTGCCCTGATGGCGTGCGCGTTGAGGGGTGCATTCTCCACACCACCTGATGCACTGATATGAGCTCCGATAAATTTCATGATTTATTTTATTTTGATCGTATATTTGTTATTTAATGCTTTGAGGGTCGAAAATGTTCAGTTATCGATGTCCGGCAAAGATATGATGGTAAAGGTTCAATTACAAAAGAAGAATAAACATTCTTCAAAAAAAGAGGGTACGCAATGAAAATATCTTTTTGCCGTTTAAGGCCGAATTAAAATCTTCGATCAGTTCAGGATGATTGTTTTTCAGATGCGATCTCACAATCGACAGCGATTCCGAATATTTATTGTATACTGTTTTTTTGCTCACGGACAACATTTTTGCAGTTTCTTCCACCGACCAGTCATTAATCCGCAACCAGAATGTTTTCCGCACTACATAGGGCTGTTTATCCAATGCTTCACGAATTACCAGTAATAACTCTCTTTCATCCAGTCCAGCAGTAATATCCTGATAGTTAAACTCCATAGTTTCTTCCAATTGATCTATGGAGATCATATTTTTCAATGTTTCCCGATACACATCCAGCACTCTGAAACGAAGGTTTCTCAACATATAGGATTGTACTGACCCCTGTTCATTACATTTCAGGAAAGAGGGATCTTCCCACACCTTCATCCAGAATTCCTGAATAAGATCGTCTGTTTGCTCCTGATCGTTCAATGCCTGGTAAACAAATTTGTAGATTAATTTGATATAACGGTCATAGAGCAAAGCAAAAGCTTTCCGATCCTTTTCCGAAATTAACCCAAGCAAAAAATAATCCGTCTTTTTAATCATAGGGTCTCCTTAACTGCATCTGATTTCACTACAAAGAAACATTATTTCATCCATAAAAAGGAAGATAAACCGCATTAAGTTTTTACTACGAAAAAATTACAAAAATGTTACTATTTTTTCATTCATCGAAAAATGGTCAGTCCATAATCGTCACAATAATAAACATTATGAGATAAATCAAAAAACACATTAAGTTTTATTAACCAAAAAGTCAGGGAAAAACAAACTCTTAATTCCGTAATATATGTAAGAAAGAACCGAAAATGAATATGGATAAAGATAAGTTGCCTGAAAAAAATAATGAAGAAAAATTTTTATTAAAATATTTTCTTTGGCGCATTCATAACAATGAAACCACTCAAAAGGAGAAAAATGTCATAGAATTATTAAAGCAGTCTTATGAACCGGCTAGAGGAACAAGAAGATTAACCGACAAAGAGTTAAAACAAGCCATCACAAGGAACCGGAAACAAATCATGAAAGAGATCGGGACCTCCCAATATTCCAAAGGAAAGACTATACGGCGCATTCCTTTAGTTATAGGAAGCAGTGCCGCCGCAATTGCTTTACTTCTTATCTTATTGACATTCCCGTTCATCAAAGATCCATCTCTTACAGATACAACCGCAATACCGTTGGAATCTTCTTTGATTGAAAAACAATTTACAACCGGTAACGATATGAAAAAGATCGTACTGGCCGATGGCTCTACCATTTTCCTCAATCAGGGAACGACTATCAGCCTGCGACAGGGAAAATTTAATGCCCATACCCGTGAAATATGGCTGGATGAAGGAGAAGCATTCTTCGATGTAAAAAAAGAGGCAAGCCGACCTTTTATCGTTCATACCCCCAATGGGATCAGTACACAGGTATTAGGTACTTCCTTCAATATAAGAGCGTATGCCCAACTGGAAGAACAGGTAATCTCGGTCAATACGGGTCGTGTACAGGTATATGATGAAAAAGAGAATAAAATTATCCTGGATCCGGATTATAAAGTCTCTGTCAAAAACGGGAATAACGAGTTTGTAGCCGGTAAAACAGATGCCAGAAACATATCTGCATGGCGGTCAGGAACAATTATGCTGGAACAGGCAACCATCAGGGAAGTTGCTTTCAGGCTGAAACAGGCATTTAATATTACCCTGATCTACGATCATGCTGTAAATGACAACGAAAGGATAGTAACATCATTTACTTTAAACACACCACAAGAAGAAGTACTTACCACAATATGTAAATTATATAATGTGCATTATAAAAGAAATAACAACAGAGTTGAATTGATTAAATAGGACAAAATTATGGGAATTAAAATGGATGAAATGCGTAGGATCACCCTCTCAGTCGTGATATTGTGTTGGGTGAGTATTGGAAATTTGTCTGCCACTGTACAGAATGTCAGTAGTTTTCCTGCCGAGTCGATGATACACAGGTTGGAGCGACTCAATGAAATTGGAAAAACTACAGGGCAATCCGTATCATACAATGCTACAGAGATTCAGAATGAAGAAGCTCCTGCATTTGATGCCGAAACCAATAATATGGAAGAGTGGCTGTATAAATCACTGAGCCAATCGGAATTTACATATGAGAAGAGGAATAATAACCATTACCTCGTTTTTCGAAACAAGCAGGCAGAACCCGAACCGGAACAAACACAGCAGGTGTCTGTTCTCTCCGGACGTGTAACAGATATACTTAATGAGCCACTTATCGGCGTAAATATTGTAGAAAAAGGAACTTCCAACGGAACCGTGACTGATATGGAAGGACGGTTCTCTTTATCGGCTCCTGCCGATGCCGTTATCGTATTTTCTTACATTGGATATACTGCCCAGGAAATACCCCGTAACGGCCGGAGCACGATAGACATCGTATTGAATGAAGATTCTGAATTACTCGATGAAGTGGTTGTGGTTGGGTATGGTACACAACGAAAAGTTAATTTGACAGGATCTGTAGGTGTGATCTCATCTGAAGACCTGATAAAGAGACCGATAGCCAATGTATCTACCGGTTTACAGGGACTTGTGCCTGGGATGACTGTTACAGCCAATGCAAACGGAGGATTACCGGGGCAATCCAATGCTACGATACAGATCCGGGGTGTCGGCTCAAGAGGCAACAATAATCCCCTTGTATTGATCGATGGTGCGGAAGGAGATATGAACATCATCAATCCGAACGATATCGAAAGCATCTCAGTATTAAAGGATGCTGCTTCTGCAGCTATCTATGGGAACAGGGCCGCCAACGGAGTTATCCTGATTACAACAAAAAACATATCGGGAAACGAACGTGCACCACGTATCAATATTGACACATACTATGCCGTACAAACACCTACCAAACTCCCAAAAATGGCTGACAGCCCTACATTCATGGCATGGGAAAATGAGGCTCAGGCAAATGTGGGAGGTATTCAGAATTATACCCCGGAGGATATTCAGAAAGCCATTGACGGAACAGATCCCAACTATTATGCTAACACCAATTGGATTGACGCAACATTTTTATCATCAGCTCCGCAATACAACCTGAACGCCAGTATCGACGGGAAAGCACGAAATATGGGCTATCTGCTTTCTTACGGTTACCTGAATCAGGATGGTTTGACCGTGGGCAAATCTACACATACAAACCGACACAATATCAGGTTAAAACTCAATACAAGAGTAGCCAACCGTTTCGATATTACAGCTAATATGGGCTATATTGACCGCCAATTTTCTGCACCAAATGCGTCTTTCGACCTTACCGGAGGTGTATTGTATAACGCTATGCGGACACGCCCCACCGTACCTGTACACTTTACTGATGGGCACTGGGGCTACGGGGGCGGTCAAAGCAATCAGGTAGCTTATCTTACCGACGGAGGTGGGCAACAATTCTCTTCACAGGAATTTACAGGTAATTTCACAGTAAAAGTAGATATTCTCAGAGGATGGACCGCTTCGGCCAATTATATCACACGCCAGTCAAACAGTTTCAGAAACCTGTTAAGTAAGACCATTCATTTCTACTATCCGGAAACAAATGACATCTGGTACACAACGAACACCCCTAACTCTATAGAAAACAGAGACTATCGTACCTTAAGCCAAACTCTATTCGCACAAACCGATTATGAATTAACTATCGGCGATCACTCTCTCAACGCGATGCTTGGGTTTCAACAGGAATGGCAAAGAGCCGACCAGTTCAATGCTCTTAGAAGAAACCTGATCACGGAAAAAGACCCAATCCTTGACTTTGGTTCACCTGATTCTCAAGCCAACAGTGCAACAGCCAACCATTGGGCAATGCGTTCCGGATTTGGACGTATCAATTACAATTTCAAGGAACGTTATTTATTGGAAGCCAACCTGCGGTATGATCTTACCTCCCGCTTCATCAAAAGGAACAGGGCGGAATGGTTTCCCTCATTCTCAGGGGCGTGGCGTATTTCCGAAGAAGAGTTTATGAGTTCTACAAAGGATCATATAGATCAATTGAAAGTCCGTGCCTCATGGGGTATATTAGGTAATCAGTTCTCAACCGGATCGGACAACTATCCATATATGTCCCGTATCGCCAGTGTTACTGTTCCCACCATAGGTGCTGTGGCCAACGACGGGTATGCTGAAACCTATATCGGTAACCCCAATCTGTTATGGGAAATGCTGCATACAACCAATATCGGAATTGATGCCAACTTCTTGAACAACCGTTTAACTTTTACCGGAGATTACTATGTACGTAAAACCCGACGAATGATATACCAGAGAGAGTTACCCGCCGTAGGTGGATTTCCCTCGGTCATGGATGAAAACGGAGGAGAAATGCAAAACAAAGGCTGGGAACTTGAAATTGGTTGGCAAGACCGAATAGGACAAGATTTCACCTATGGAGCAACATTTATGCTGGCAGATGTGAAAAATAAAATCACCGAATGGGAAGGTTCCATTGTCGGATCTGATAATATTACTATGGTCGGTTATCCCAATCAGGCCCTTTACGGATTGGTTGCCGACGGAATTGCCGTGCCAACTGATTTTGAAAAATACAATCCTGTTTCAGGGAGATATGAAAATCCAAAATTCCCCATCATGTCAGGAGATGCCGGATTGGTACAACCAGGTGATATAAAGTACAAGGATCTGGATGGTGACGGTGTCATTGATCTTGATAATGACCGGAAAGTGGTAGGTAGTTCCATTCCCCGCTATACTTACTCTTTTAAGGGTAATATGGGGTACAAGGGATTCGATTTCAGTTTCCTGTTTCAGGGAGTAGGAAAAGTAGACGGATATATTTACGGACCTGCCCGCCATGCATTCACTGACCAGTCGACCTATCCACAATGGTTCCATGCCGACCGGTATCAGGCATCCAATCCCAATCCCAATGCAGCTTATCCGCGCTTCACATACAATCAGAGCTACAACCAGCGCTTTTCTACTTTCTGGATGGAAAATGCTGCCTATCTCCGGTTAAAGAATATACAATTAGGATATACGCTTCCGGCCAAACTAACTCAGAAAATCAATGTCGATCGGTGCCGGATATATACATCTGCTGATAATTTACTGACGCTTACGAATTATTTCTCTTCGGCCGATCCCGAAAGACCGGTTCAGGGTGGAGGAAACTATCCGCAAATCAAGACATTTGTTTTCGGTGTAAATATTACTCTTCATTAAACACAATAATGTAAAAAATAAAAATAATCGTATGAAAAAGAATATATTATTGATACTGGCTTTATTTCCGTTTCTTTTCTCCTGCAACGACAGTTTTCTGGAAAGAGCGCCTTTGGATGAACTCTCTGACGAAAACTTCTGGGAATCGGAACTACAGGTAAAGAATGCCGCAAATGCCTGCTATTGGGCTTTGGTAGGAAAGGACTTACCCATCAATATGTCGGAAGGGCTGAGTGACAATGCTCCCTGGTATACGATGAGTGGATGGCGGCAAATAGGTAGTGGATTGTACGGATCCGATTTCAGCACGCTGAATACCCGTTTCCGGGATTCTTACAGACAGTTAAGAAGATGTAACCACTTCCTTAATAATTACACGAGAGCTACAACGGTAGATCCCGAAATATTAGAACGATATGCCGGAGAAGTCCGTTTTCTAAGGGCGCTCCTTTATTTCTATCTTACCAGTTTCTGGGGAGATGTTCCTTTTGTAACAGAACCTGTAAATGCTGGAGATGAAGCCATGATGGCCCCTCGGACATCGAGGGAAACAATCGTCGACTTTATGTTGGATGAGTTAAGTGAAGCAGCTGAAAGTCTACCTCCACATATTGCCCCTGCAACTACCGACTTCGGACGTATCTCTGGTGCTGCAGCAAAGGCATTTGAGTCGCGTGTGGCATTACAAAACAAACGCTGGGAAAGAGCAAGGGATGCCGCCAAAGAGTTGATGCCCGGCGGGCGATTTGCCTATCATCAGCTTTATTCCACAGGCCGTCCAAACCAGGATTATTTTGACCTGTTCACGTTTATAGGAAGGGCTTCCAGAAATGCAAACAACAAAGAAGCCATCTTGTCGTATGTATATAATTTTGAACTCTCCAACCCGACCCGACATAATTTAAGCAGGGAATTACAGGTACCCGATCAGATCATTCGCTTCAATCCGACAAAATCTCTTGTCGACAGCTACTTATGTATTGACGGATTACCGATCGACAAATCGCCATTATATAAAGGAAACGGCACCTATACACCGGCATACAGCGCTTACGACAGTGTATTTGTAAATCGTGATCCCAGACTCAAACAATCCATCGTATATCCCGGCTACGACAAATGGCACGGAAGAGTTGACGGCAGAGGCACGACCAATCCTGACGAAGATGCTTCCAGAACGAACATTTTCAGATCTCCCAAATTCAATAACGACGGTAGAGGTGCCGTAACTTACACAGGATATTATTGCCTGAAATATTGCGAGCCTTCGAAAGTTCCGATTTACAATCAGGACGATAATGACATTATTCTCATTCGTTACGGAGAGGTACTCCTGAATTATGCAGAGGCTATGTATAATCTGGGGAGCCTGAATCAAAGCGTAATAGACGAAACCATCAATATCCTCAGAGACAGAGTGGGTATGAAAAGAATGGTGTTGAGCGAATTGGAAGCCAATGGCCTGGATCTGAAAACGGAATTGCAACGCGAACGCCGTGTGGAACTCTTCATGGAAGGACATCGTTGGTTCGATCTGGTAAGATGGGAACAAGGATATGAATTGGGAGTGGACAAATCTGAAACTCCCGAACGTCAGCAAATGGGTATTTTAAAAGGTATCCGCAGGGATTATGCCTATGACCAGTCGGTATTCACATCCAGCACGAAATTCGACGAGAACGGATTTCTCATTTTTGATGATTCCCGTGTTTTTGAAAATCCTAAAAATTATCTATTCTCCCTTCCCTACAGACAAATGGAACTGAATCCGAATCTGCGGCCAAATAATCCTGGATGGGACGACTAATCAGACTAAAACTGTACTCGATAATGAATAAATTAAAATATATAGTGTGTTCCTTATTGTTATTACTAACATGTGGGACATTGGCATCACAAACCACTATCCGGGTATTGAACATCAATACCCGGATGTCCGGACAAATGGCAGGATACAATGCTGCCCCCTTTGCAGATTATATAGAACAGTATAATCCCGATTTCGTGATGCTACAGGAAATAGATTACAAAACAGCACGAAACGGATTCCGGGATTTTACAACAGAACTGGCAGCGGAAACAGGATATTTTTCAGCTTTTGGACGCGCAATCACATATTCCCAGGGAGAATATGGAGTAGCCATACTCTCCAAATATCCTATCGAAAAAATATCCAATACACAACTGACCGGCAACGCCAGTGAAATGAAGGAAATGCGCACTGTCTTGTTTATTGATGTAACCCTACCCGGTACAGAGGAGAAAGTACGGATGGCAGTAACCCACCTGGATCACTCGACCAATGGTGTAAGACAATCTATGGTACAGCAGTTGAATGCCGCTATAGGAACCTCTCTTCCTACTTTACTGGCAGGTGATTTCAACGCATTTCCCAGTGAAACGGCAATAAGTACCGGGATGGCATCATGGAAAAGGGTATGTAATAATTTCGCTACATTTCCGGCTTCCAATCCAGCCAGCAAGATAGATTACATCTTTGCCAAACCAACGGATAAATGGAATGTCAAATCATACCAGGTATTATCCAATAGTGCAGCAATAACAGACCATTGTGCCATGTTGGCAGAGGTCGAATTTCAATAAGTATTATGTTATGAAACAAATCAATTTATACCTGATTGCTTCATTCTTCTGTTTTCTAATAACCGGTTGCTCAGGAAACGATAATATAGAGCCGGAACCCGGTACAGAATGGGATAAAACGCGAACGGCAAAAGTGACGTTTGTTTCCGATTTAACAGGTAATAATCCTTATACTACGAACAACTACAATGCTGTGAGTTTGGCAATAAAAGGAAACGACAGCCATGTTATTATACTGGACAGGGCTAATGTCACTTACGGAGCCTCAAGAATTAACCCGGGAGCCAATATTGCCGTTTCAGCCGAACGATTTCCCATTTTTGTTCCTGTTTCAACAACAGAAACGGAATACAGAGGGAGTGTTGTATTATATGAGAAACCTGTTCCGGAGATGGAACAAACAGTTGTTGCAGATGCATGCAGAATGATGCCGGTTGGTGTTGAAATTAAGCAAGGTCTTACAGCTCGCACGGCACTCCTCTCTTTTGATTCCGAAAATCAGATATCAGCTTCTGCCAGCCTGTTCAGATCGGCCCAAACATCTTCGACTCTGGTAACCGGTACAATCAGGAGAAACCTGGTGCCTGTTCTGGAATCCACAACTTCCACACTTACCGACGGCTCATATACACTGGAAATAATAGAGAATTCCGACAGGAATAGTGAATACGTTATTTATCTGTTCGGCTCTACGAAATGGAAGTTCCGGGATTTCACCGAAGGGTCGGTCAGCGGCAATATAAAAAGTTTTCTGTTACAGGTAGAGTTCTTATAGAATAAAACAAGATTATCAACAGGATAACATAGATCGGATCGTAGTTATCCAGGCATTAAAACAGAATATAAACAATTAAAAAACAGATATGATATGAAAAGGTGCAAACAGATAATTTATACGCTATTGGCATTGAGTCTGGCCATATTTGCCACCTGTAGCGATGGAGAGGTCGCTGTGGATTATACCGACGATAATGCTTATCCGCCGCCGGTAGTAAATATTACCTCTTCCACATCATTGGAAGAAGCCTTATTCCAACAAACCCAAACGGTAACAGGAAGTATTGAATCCAACAATGGATTACGCGACATCTATATTACATTACTCAAAGGCAATGCTGATGTCGGATATGAAGAAATAAGCAGAAATAACAGGGTCTTTCAAATACTCGATAGTTTCCCGAATGAATTAGATTTCTCTCTGAATATATCTCTTTCCGATGCGTCGACAACAGCGATAGGCATATTTGCTACCGACATTTATACAAAAACAACCATTGCTCCTATCGTGATAGAAAAACTCAAAGGAGTGCCGCCAAGGGTTACACTTAATCCATCGGAAATCGACCAGATTGAACTTAATGAGTCTGTAACTATCGAAGGAACCACCTCATCTGCCGAAGATTTAGCATCCATTACCTACGCACTGGTTAGAAAAACTCCTTATCTGGAATTGTCTACGCCTGGGCTGATTGAAGTTGGTTCCTCTGAAACAGAGAAGAGTTTTAGTTTCGATATCACGGTAGACGATGAAAGGGCAGATGCTATCAGTGTGGTTGTGACCGATAAAGAGGGATTTAAAACAACGGCATATGCAGATATCAAATCAATTACCGGTATACCGGAAGGCAGGGCACTTATATTTGAAGATTTTGAAATGGCTCCTGAATGGGAAATTATGTCTAACGCCGGAGTAATTCCCACACAGCCTTACCTGTTCTCAATAGAAGGAATTCAGGTAGGTAATGAAATAAAGAATGTAGTGACACTGAAAGAAGCAGTAGATGCTCCTTCCGGAAGTATTGACTTTGCTTTTGTCAATATCTGGAGAAATTCCGATCGGGTACCGGTTGGCAGCAGAGGTTTTGCATACGTAAGTGCTGCTCGTTTAAGTGGAGGTCCGGTAGGACGGCAGGTTGATACGGACTGGCTCGGCGGCATGACAAAAAATGCTATCGGATTTAGAATCCTTTCCCAAGAAGAGGTCGCTACCCTGGATCTGGATAATTTCTTTGAAACAACCACTGGGAACTGGGAAACATTCGAAGCTTTATCCGCTTTGGATAGTTATGTTGCTCCTGCTATGGTCAACAACGATGCCAATAGAATATTGAGACAGCGGACTAATGCCGGAGCCAGCGGAAATTGTAGTATGGAAATCACATCCGGCACATACATTGCTTTCAGACGGGTAGTTAACGGATCGGAGGATAAATTGGGTATCATGAAAGTTATTGAAGCCGCAGACGATATGGATGCAACCAGTGATGACGGCTGTAAGATAGCCGATCCAATCACCGGAGGTACTACCCCCGGAGCCTCTGCTCACTATACGGGCCCTAATCTGCCAGGATTTGTATACGAAGGAGTAACGAAACTCTACGGTAGAACTACTAAATTGAAAATAATTGTACAGCAATAATGCAATGTTAAAGATAGCATATTATTCCCGAAAAGCCATTAATTCAAAACAGCAGGAATAATATTGAAATAAACCCCAAAAGTTTTTCTAACTCTTGGGGTTTATTGATATCCGGACAGTTATTTTTATTATGAGCGTCCGTTGAATACATATACAACTTGTATAGGGTTACTTAATCAGAGTAGTTACCTTGTTTTAGGTTTATTTTATAATCTTCGGAAAAGTCATCAGGAAGCGTAACCCTCCTTCCGGCCGGTTCTTTGCCACGATACTTCCTTTATGAAACAACACTGCATTCCTGACAATGGAAAGTCCTAATCCTGATCCACCGGTATTACGTGTTCGACCTTCACTCACCCGGTAAAAGCGTTCAAAAATACGTACCAGGTGTTTCTCATCAACTCCTGTACCCGTATCATAAAACTCAAAGAAGTAGGTATTCTCATTTTCGTTATAACAACGCGCCATAATATCTATATTTTCACCGCCATAGGAAATAGCATTTTCTATCAGGTTCCTGAAAATAGAATAAAGAAGCGTGCGACTGCCATAAACCACCACATTATCGCTTACATCTACATTAAATGTACTACTCTTCTCCTTCAGTTTGTCAGACAGATCATTTCTCAATTCGCGCAGTAGCTCTTTCATATTCACCTGCTCCTGTTCGAACCGGTCGGGCGCCTCTTCTATCTTGGTCAGCATACTGATATCCTGAATTAATTCCGAAAGACGGATAGTCTGTGTATAAGCCCTGTCGAGAAAACCGTGAATACGTTCATTGTTGTCACCCTTATCATCGTAGAGGTTGAGGATCGTTTCCAGATAACCACGAATGCTGGTGACCGGCGTACGAAGTTCATGTGCGATATTATTGGTCATTTCCTGTTTGAGCAGGCGTGTTTTCTCCGATTTGGTAATATCACTGATATAGAATTCAAAACTCTCATCTTCAAAAATAATAATCCGCACATTAAATTGTCTGCCACTCTTCTCAATACGTTTCGAAAAAATATTTCCTTCTCTTGGTTTTGTATTAAGAAAATTGACAAACTCGCTGAAAATTGGATCTTCAAAGATCAGTTCAGTCTCCAATGTTGGATTATCCAAGATCATATTCAGGAATTGCAGGAAATGAGAATTAGCATAGATTTCCCTACGATCTTTCGAAAAGATGGCGATTCCCTCTTCAGAAAGTTGAAAATGCTGCAGCAGTTTCTCACGCTCAGCCGCCAGTTTACGTCGATTTTCCTGCAACAGGTTGTAGTTCTCCACAATATCGGCACTCACCTCTCCCACCTCATCATCGGCAAAAACGAAACTGGCCGGTATCTTAACATCATTTCTCACGTTCAACGAAAATTCCCTTAACTCTTTCAACGATCTGGAGAATCGGTTGGAGAAATAAAGCATCATCAGTATACACACCACGAAAAAGAGAAGTATATATATGATAAACGAACTCCCGGAATTGATAAATGATTGTAGTTTCACATCATACGGAACCGCTAACCGGATAAAATAACCTTCATTGTATTTTTTGGAATAATAGAGATATTTGATATTATCACTATCCGAGATACGGATATTCGACCCATTTCCAAAACCAATCGATTTCTGGACTTCGGGACGTTTCAGATGGTTCTCCATCTTACTGACATCCAAAAAGTTGTCGTAGAGTACACGTCCCTCCCAGTTTATAATGGTAAAACGCACATCAGAGGGCATATAGCGTAACAGTTCCCCCACCCGTTCCGGCTCTTTTTGCAAATCAATGCTATTCTCGTTGAGATACCGGTACACAATATCGGCGTTATTCTCAAGTGTACGCTCCAGACTGAGTGTACGTTCATTTTTGAACTGTTGCTGTTCAAACAGGATAATCCCCACAGTGAAAAGCCCTATGATCACTGAGAAGTTAAGTAAGATACGAGTTTTAAAAGATACTTTTCGTTTCATTTTCTAAAAACTAAAAGTGAATTTGCTTAAGACCGATGGGCAGGGGCAAATTTATCTGCATTATGTCGAGTAATGACAGAAAATCACCGAATCATCACATTGTCAAATCGTCTTTAGCGTCGATATTCAGATAATAACCGAATCCGGAACGATTTACAATAATACCTGCATAATCTCCCAACTTCTTTCTCAGGCGAGTAATATGCACATCGACAGTACGGTCGAGCACAAACTCGTTCTCACCCCATACGCTGTTGAGTATTTCCGTGCGGGTAAGCAAATTAGGCGATGTACGTGCCAGCAGAGAAAGGATTTCAAACTCTTTTTTAGTGAGTGATACCTCATTTCCGTCGATGGTCACACGGTTGCCCTGCAGATCAATATTCAATCCTTTATAGCTCCAGTCGGTCGGCACAGGCTCAGCCGGCGCCATTTTAGTGAGTGCACTACGTTTGAGCAATGCTTTTACACGGACAAGCACTTCTTTCACCGAGAATGGTTTGGCTATATAATCATCTCCCCCCAATGAAAATCCGGTCAGCATATCGTTTTCAGTATTCTTGGCCGTAAGGAAAATAATCGGCACGAAATTTCCCGATTTTCGTAATTTTTCGGCCACTTTAAACCCGGAAATTCCACCCATCATCACATCGAGGATAATAACCCCATGTATATCGGTGATCATCTCCAATGCGTCCTCTCCTGAATGGGCTACATCTACGATATATCCCTCGTTCTCCAGATTGAATTGCAGGATATCGCAGATATCCTTTTCGTCGTCAACAACTAAAATTCTACCTTTCATCTTGCTTCATCTCCTGATTTTTCACCGGCTACCGGTTTTTTGGATTCTTTCACATGGCGGATATCTCTTCCCTCGATCACATATACAGCCGATTCAGCTATATCCACCGCCTTATCACCAATACGTTCCAGATAGTAAGAGATACTGTTGAGGTTCATAATATTTACCAGTGACTGCGAACTCTGTACTTCGTTCTGGAAATCTTCTGCCAGTTGACGCTCGATTTTCCGTTCCAGTTTATCTACCTTATCGTCCATCTGTATGGTATCGTATGCCATTTCATTACTCACACCGGTAAAGGCGAAAAGTGCATTTTTCAGCATCTTGTCTGTCTGCACAAACATCTTATCGATAGGTTTTTTATATTTCTCGAATCCAGCCAACGAAAAATCTATTCCTTCCAATGCGAAAGCAATATTCTCGATCAGATCGCCCACCCGCTCCATCGAAATAGTCATATCGTGATAGGCCATCAGTCGGCGCAAATCAGAAGCCCGGGGTGTAAAAAGCATGATGGCGTTAATCACTTTTTCCTTGATAGTGACATCCAGCGAATTAATCAATTTCTCATTCCGTTTCAACTGGGGAATGATCTCTTTGTTACGATTATCCCGAACCAGATCAGAAGCCAGTTTTATCTGTGTCAGTACAATTTCCGAAATCAACTGGAAATCACCATGCAACTGATCTATATAGTTGTCTTTGATTCCCCTCACGTATGGGGCATTACCTTTTTCGTTCCCGCTGTTCATTGTTCCCTCATTATTTAAGATAATCTATGCTCCTGTTCCTAACAGGCAAAAATACTCATTTTTCTTTATCTCACAACGTAAACGTTTACTCCGTTAGTTGTTTTCAATATTCGGGGTTGACCCCGTATTATCTAACTAAAGTGCTCTTACCCAAAAACACCGGTCAGATACTCTTCTGTACGTTTGTTCTGTGGTTTGGTAAACATCTGTGTGGTATTTCCATGTTCCACGAGCTCACCCAAATACATGAACATGGAATTATCCGATATACGTGCTGCCTGCGACATATTATGGGTCACTATGATGATGGTGAAATCCTTTTTCAGTTGCAACAGCAACTCCTCAATCTTATTGGTAGATATCGGATCGAGCGCCGAGGTGGGTTCATCCATCAGTAATACCTCAGGGTTCAAAGCAAGCGCACGGGCTATGCAAAGCCGTTGTTGCTGGCCTCCCGAGAGGAATGATCCCCTTTTTGTCATCACATCCTTCACCTCGTCCCACAGTCCCACACTTTGCAGGCTTTGCTCCACAATATCATCTTTTTCCCGCTTTTTCAGGCGGATGCCATTCAGTTTATATCCCGCCAGTACATTATCGTAGATACTCATCGTAGGGAAAGGATTGGGTTGTTGAAACACCATTCCGGCCATACGGCGTACCTCCATCGGATCCATTGCCAGTACATTTTTCCCTTTCAGTATGATCTCTCCGGTGGTTTTGATATGGGGATAAAGATCATGCATACGGTTAATGGCGCGCAGAAGCGTACTCTTTCCGCAGCCCGACGGCCCCATGATGGCGGTGATGGTATTGGGATAGATATTGGTCGACACCTTATTCACGGCAAAACTGCCGGGTGAATAGGAGACCGACACCTCTTTCAATTGAAGAATGGGAGTCTTTCCGCTTGCTATTTTTACACTTTCCATTTACGTGCTACAATTTTGGCTATCCAGTTTAACAGGAATATTACGATCAATAAAAGGAGCGACGATGACCAGATCAAATCTACTAAGTTCGGGTCGTTGTAGAAATCCCAGATCAGCAGTGGAATTGCACTGGTGGGTTCCATCACTTTCCAGTTCACTACAGACGCTCCGAGTGCGGTAAGCATCAGTGGAGCGGTCTCTCCCATCACACGTGATACGGCAAGGAGTATACCGGTAAAGATTCCTCCAAATCCGGAAGGGATTAATATCCTGAATACCACGCTGGTGTATGACGATCCTAATGCAAGTCCCGCCTCTTTATAGGCTACAGGTAACATTTTCAGCGTCTCTTCGGTAGAACGTACAATCATCGGCAGCATCATAATAGTAAGCGCCACACTACCGGCCAGGGCCGAATAACCACCCAGCGGCTTCACTATCCATGCATAAGCAATTATTCCGATGACGATGGAGGGCATTCCCTGCAGCAGGTCGGTCAGATAACTCACCACCCCTGCAAACCGTTTTCCCCTGTTGTCGGCAAGATAAATCCCGATAAACAATCCCAGGAATACCGAAAAGAGGATGGCCATTCCCACGATCAGTACCGTACCCGTGATCCCGTTCAATATCCCACCGGGAATAGGTTCATCGTTCATCCGTGCCAGCATGGCATCCATCGACGAAGGGGTCACCTCTGTGAAGAGACGCAAATTGAAATTCTTATATCCTTTCGAGATCACATCCCACAAGATAAAGAACAGAGGGAACATGGCTACCAGTGAAAAAAGGCAAACCAGTACAAAGGTCGTTTTATCCTTTCCTTTCCGCCATCCCGTATGTGTTATTTTATGATGGTTCATGTCCTCGCTAACTTTTTCATTACCATTTTGGCTATCAAATTGATGAGTGCCGTAATAATAAACAGCAACAGGCCGATGGCGATCAATGCGCTTAGTTTAAGCCCGTCGGCTTCACCAAACTGGTTGGCAATCACACTCGCCATGGTATTTCCCGTATCGCGCAATCCCTGCGGTATCCTGTTAGTATTCCCAATCAGCATGGTTACCGCCATCGTCTCACCAAGGGCGCGTCCCAACGCCAGGATAAAGGAGGCTACAATTCCCGATGCTGCGGTAGGAAGACTGATATGCTGCACGACCTCTAACCGTGTGGCTCCAAGGCTATATGCCCCCTCTTTGAGCTTATTGGGAACCATTGACAGAAATTCAGCACTTAGTGACGAAGCATAAGGAATGATCATGATCGCCAATACGACTGATGAGAGAAATATACCGAATCCCTGTGCATTGACTCCTATCTCTATGATAATGGGACGAACGGTATAGAATCCCCATAAACCATACACAATAGAGGGAATACCGGCCAGCAGATCCACAATGGAACTCACAAAAGAGGATAGTTTGGTACCCTTAAAATATTCACCGTTGAACAGAGCTACTGCCAGTGCAAAGGGAATACAAAGCAAAAGGGAAAAAAACGCAGTATAGAGCGTTCCCATGATAAAAGAGAGCGCACCATATTCTTCCGTCGCCGAACGGGGATCCCATTCAGCATTGGTTACAAATCCCCAGATACCATATTCACCGAAAGCTTCTACAGAACGGCTCACCAATGCATAAATAATTCCTGCCGCAAGCAACAGGATTACTAACGCCGCTAAGAAAAGTACTATCCGGAATAATTTATCTTTCATTCATTTAATAATTACTAATTAATAATTACTAATTACAAATTGATTAACAGCCTCTTATTTTTTATTATTTCTGATTTCGACTAAATATTAGCAATTTCTCCCTGAATCAACAAATCGCTAAATCATCAAATTATCAATTGTCAATTGTCAATTGATTAACTCCCCGCCGTAATGTATCTCTCCGATCAGTTTTTTTGTCTTCTCTATCGCTTGAGCAGAAAGAGGCGCATAGTTTATCTGTGCTGCCACTTTTTGTCCACCGTCGCTGATTATATAACTAAGCAAGTCTACAAGCGCCTCCGCTTCTTTTTTTGTGCGGTTGCCATACTGCTGATCTTTATAAACAAGTATCCAGGTAAAAAGGCTGATAGGATAAGCATTCGGATCGTCCGAATCAATAATTGTCGCCCGCATATCGTCGGGCAACGCTACGTTGGCGGCTGCAGAGATGGTTTCAAGCGTAGCATCTACATAATTTCCCGCTTTGTTCCTGAGTTTGGCTACCGGAAGCTTCAGTGTGAGTGCATATTCCGAACCGATATATCCGACAGCTCCTTCAGTCTGCTGCACAATACCGGCTACTCCGGGATTTCCTTTTGCCGCGATACCCGCCTCCCATTTCAGGGCCTTTCCTTTACCCATCACACTGTCCCAATCGGAACTCACCATGGACAGGTATTCCGAAAAATTATAGGTCGTCCCGCTACCGTCCGACCGGTACACAGGGGTGATATCCAGATCAGGTAATGGCACATTCGGATTGATCGCCTGGAGTTTCGGGTCGTTCCATTTTCTGATATTTCCCAAATAGATATCCGCAACAAGAGGCCCTGTCAGCCGGAGGCTATCTACTCCTTCGAGGGTATAAGCCATCACTACACCGCCCATACAGGTTGCAACATGAACCACTTCCGCATTCATCGATGCGATTTCCTTACTATTCAGAAAGGCGTCGCTGGCACCGAAATCCACCGAGCGGTCACGCAGGCTGCGAATTCCTCCACCACTGCCAATGGCGCCATAGCTTACCTTTAAACCTCCGTTCAATCGCATGTAATCGCGAAAAACAATATTATAATAAGGATAGGGAAAAGTGGCACCTGCACCGGATAAAGACATTCCTGAGCCGCCTTTTTCTTCATTGGCTGAATTGTTGTTACAGGATATAAGTAAAACAAGCAGAAATAAAAGCTGAGATAATCGTTGCATCAATAAATATTGTCCTCCTTCGGATATTTTGCACAAAAGTACGACATGGATGTTACAATGTAGTTACAAAAATGTTACAAAATTATTAAGATTGTAGTTCAGGGATTTACCTCTTATCTGTAAAAAAGTATCGTTAAATCAACCTTTATGAGTAAAAAACGTTCGTATCTTTGCAATGAAAAGCTAACGCTTTTCTGTGTAGCTTAGGGAACCACATAAAAACAAAGAACAATGAAAGATTACAAAGAACAGGATGCCCTTGTGCTCTTCTCGGGCGGGCAGGACTCCACGACCTGCCTCTATTGGGCAAAGCAACAATTCAGAAACACCTACGCGCTCTGTTTCACCTACGGACAGCGTCACTCTCAGGAAGTTGAAAATGCACGACGGATCGCTGAAATGGCCGGCACTCCGTTTCAAGTATTGGATGCGGGTATCATCTCCCGATTGGCACCGAATTCACTGACCGATTTCTCCGTACAGATGGATGAAGAGCAACCGGCCGGCTCTTACCCTAATACTTTTGTTCCGGGCAGAAACCTGCTGTTTCTTACTTTTGCTGCAACTCTCGCCTACGCACAGGGAGTCAAACATTTAGTAACAGGGGTATCAGAAGCCGATTACAGCGGTTATCCAGATTGTCGGGATACTTTTATCCGCTCAGCCAATGCCACACTCAACCTGGCTATGGATAACCAGTTTGTGATCCATACGCCGCTTATGTGGCGCAATAAGAAAGAGGTATGGCGATTGGCTGATGAACTGGGTGTTTTCGATATTGTAAAAAATGAAACCCTTACCTGCTATAACGGAATTCTGGCCGAAGGATGCGGCCATTGTCCCGCCTGCCGGTTACGGAACAAGGGATTGCAGGAATATTTAGCAGAACGGGAAAACAGCCTGTAATTAACTGGACGGAAATACAGCCGACCCTAAATCCTACCCTTTAATTTATATTCGATTTTTCGAGAAACAACAACGGTTATGCAACACAAAGGACTCAGCCACCTGGGTGGCAAAACAGAATACAAGCAAGATTACGCACCGGAGATGCTGGAAGCATTCGACAATAAACATCCGGGAAACGACTATTGGGTTACATTCGACTGCCCGGAATTCACCAGCCTCTGCCCTATCACAGGCCAACCCGATTTTGCTACCATCCGCATCGACTATATACCCGACATAAAGATGGTGGAAAGCAAAAGCCTTAAGCTCTATCTTTTCAGTTTTCGCAATCATGGAGCCTTTCATGAAGATTGTGTGAACATCATCATGAAAGACCTGATCCGGCTGATGGATCCCAAATATATTGAGGTGACAGGTATCTTCACTCCCCGTGGAGGCATCAGCATCTATCCGTATGCCAATTATGGGCGGAAGGGTACCAAATACGAAAAACTAGCCGAAGAGCGACTTTTTAATTATTCGTTTCCGGTTCGTAATAACGTACCCAATCGATAAACATATCTACCGGTAATTCAGTAGAGTCAGTATCTTTATTGAGCCGGATCCCAATAAACAGATCAAGATCCATGTCATTGAACGGGAACTGTCCCGGGATATCAGTCAAGATACGTGGGTATTTTTTAGTACGGTTGTTATCCACAAAAAACACAACACTGTCAGGATAGGTCTCCACCCCATAGGTATGGAATTGATTGGGATTTACACCGACCAATGCGCTGGAAGGCGGATTATCCGGCATCCCCTCTGTGGTGGTATATTGTGAGGTAACTGACTGGTAGATGAACTCGTCATAACCATACCGCTCCATGATATCGATAGCGATATTTCCGGTTCCATCCGAAGGGAGTAATGAAACAAACGGTACAGCCCCCGCTACCGGATTCATGCGAGCCCTTACTTCAACCCTGCTTACACTGTTCTTTTTCACCCCTTGCCGGGTAATACCTCCGGTAAGAAATGGAATTTCCGCATTATTCCCGGCATTCTCTACTCCCCGGAGTACAAGTAGTCCGTCTTCCAAGATATAGAGAGCTTCATTGTCACTCATATATCGGCTCATGTGTTGTTTTCCTCTGGGTATCTTTGACCAGGTATCCAGCCCTGTTTTACCATCAAAATCATCCTCCCATGCCAGAGTCCACCCTTTTCTGAATTTATCCGGATCACTTTTTTGTCCTGTACAAGCAACCAGTCCGGCTGTAAGTGCAAGAATCATTACTAAGATTGTGTTACGTGTCATCTTTTTTCTTTTTTAATTTCAGGGGACAAACTTACTACAATCCTTTTTCAAGGTCTATTTCCATCACAATAATAAGTGTTAATCATTTAAAAAGTCTATAAAGCCCGCCTTCCAATCATTTTTCCATCTTTTCACTTTTCCACTTTCTGATAGAGTATACTCCAACTTTTTTATTACCTTTGCTCCCTATCTGTCATAAGGAAAAAAGATTTACAAAGGTTACAATCAACGCGAACATTATGCCGCACATATCCCAACGGGGCATACAGATGCCTCCTTCACCCATACGAAAACTGGCACCGCTTTCCGATGCTGCCAAGGCAAAGGGGGTAAAAGTATATCACCTCAATATCGGCCAGCCCGACCTACCTTCTCCCGCATCGGCATTGGACGCCATCCGCAATATCGACCGCACCACACTGGAATACAGTCCCAGTGACGGCTACCGATTTTACCGGGAGAATTTGGTTGATTACTATAAAAAGTTCAATATCAGCCTCACTCCCGAAGAAATCATCGTCACCGCCGGCGGATCGGAAGCAGTGCTTTATGCCTTTATGGCCTGTCTCAACCCGGACGATGAGATCATCGTCCCCGAGCCGGCTTATGCCAATTACATGGCTTTTGCCATTTCCGCCGGAGCGATCATCCGTACCATCCCCTCTACCATGGAAACGGGATTTGCCCTTCCCCCGATAGAAGAGTTCGAGAAACTGATCAATGAACGTACCAAAGGAATCCTTATCTGCAACCCCAATAACCCCACAGGTTATGTCTACACACCCCACGAGATGGAACAGATAAGGCAACTTGTCAAAAAATATGATCTTTACCTCTTTTCCGATGAGGTGTACCGCGAATTTATCTACAACGATACACCTTATATTTCTGCCTGTCATCTGAAAGAGGTGGAAGAAAATGTGGTGCTAATCGATTCGGTATCCAAAAGATATAGTGAATGCGGCATCCGTATCGGGGCACTTATCACTAAGAACCGGAAGGTACATGATACCGTCATGAAGTTCTGCCAGGCACGCCTCAGTCCACCCTTAATCGGACAGATCGCAGCCAATGCATCGTTACAGGAGAATGGCGCATATATGCAGCATAACTTCGACGAGTACAAGAGCCGCCGCGATTTCCTTATAGAACGGCTGAACAATATTCCCGGAGTCTATTCCCCCATGCCACAAGGAGCATTCTATACCCTGGCAAAGCTCCCTCTTGATGATGCCGATGCTTTCTGTGCTTGGTGCCTCTCCGATTTCCGCTATCAGGGCCAGACCATTTTCATGGCACCCGCATCCGGCTTCTATGTCACTCCCGGGTTGGGCAGAAATGAAGTTCGTATCGCTTATGTGCTCAATAAAGACGATCTAAACAATGCGCTCATAGTGCTGGAAAAAGCACTTGAAGCATATCCACATACCCATAAACATGAATGCGGAGCTCTTTATAGCGAGGCGGATTTACAAAGGCGATAAAAAGAACGATAAACGGGTCTCATCGCCTGCCATCAAAATTGCCATTGCCGGCATTGCGCTCGGTCTGGCCGTGATGATTGTGGCAGTATGTATCATTGTCGGCTTCAAAAAAGAGGTACGTGCCAAGGTGGTGGGTTTCGGTTCCCATATCCAGATCACCGCCTTTGAGAGCAACTCATCCTACGAACACGCCCCCATTGCATTCTCAGATACACTGGCGTCCATACTTACTGCCAACCCTGATATCCGTCACTTTCAGGAATTCATTACCAAACCGGCTATTATCAAGACCGACGATGATTTTATGGGCGTGGTATTGAAAGGAGTGTCAGAAAAATATGACTGGAAATTTTTCAGGAAAAACCTGCTAGAGGGAACTATTATCCAAGCCAACGATACTATTACGGCTAATCAGGCTATTATTTCAAAAGAGATTGCCGATAAATTACGATTAAAGACAGGGGACAGTTTCACCTGCTATTTCGTACAGGAGCCTGTCCGTGCCCGTCGGTTTCATATTAGCGGTATTTACAGCACCAATTTTGAAGATTATGACAAACTCTATGTGATTGTCGGGAATGAGATCCTTTCTTCCCTTAATGGATGGGATAGTGATATGGTGAGCGGGATCGAAGTACTGGTACGTGACTATGATAATCTCGACAGGATTGCACAGGATCTTTTCTTCGATATGGCATCATACAAAGACCGTCTCGGCAATGCCCTTTATACCCGTTCCATCAAGGACATCAACCCCATGATATTTAACTGGTTGAACCTACTCGACATGAATGTGTGGGTTATCATCATTCTCATGTTGGTAGTATCGGGTTTCACCATGATCTCTGGCCTGCTTATCATCATCCTCGAACGTACCAATATGATCGGCATGCTGAAATCGATGGGAGCAAGGGATTTCAGTATCCGCAAGGTTTTCCTGTATCTTTCAGCCTTTCTCATCGGACAGGGGATGTTATGGGGAAATATAATTGCTCTGGCTTTTTGCCTTATCCAGGATAAATTTCAGCTACTAAAACTCGATCCGTCCACCTATTACCTCTCAGCAGTACCGGTAGATCTCAACCCGCTATATATTATTCTTCTTAATATCGGTACGCTCGTCGTCTCCTTACTGATGATGATCGGCCCCTCCTATCTGGTCGCCAGAATCACTCCTGCCAAGTCCATCCGGTTTGAGTAGTTTACCGGTATATTGCCGACAATCCCAAATGTCTGCTATGTATATAGTTATTTTGAATACAATAAACAATTATAGATGGAAGTTTTTTGCTACCTTTGGGCAGAAATAATTATAGTCGTATAAAATGAACATTAACTGGATAATCCTGATTATTGGAGGAGTTTTCGAATCAATTTTTGCGATGAGCCTGGGAAAGATGCAACAGACATCAGGCAAAGAGATGTGGCTGTGGCTTGCGATATTTCTTGCCTGTGTAAGCCTTAGTATGTTTTTACTGTTCAAATCGATGGGAGGCAACCACCCGATTCCGACAGGAACCGCTTATGCTGTCTGGGCGGGCATCGGTGCTGTAGGAACGGTTGCCCTCGGTATTCTGGTTTTCAGGGAACCGGTCACTTTCTGGAGAATCTTTTTCCTTAGCACCCTAATTATTTCGATCGTTGGATTGCAATTCACTTCTGCACATCATTGATTTAAATTGCAAAATTGATTTAAAATACAAATTAGCAATTACTAATTACAAACGCCTTTCCACATTATTCATATTGGCGATGGTACATCACAAACCTTCCTATCTCTATCATCACATCAACCTTCCCACCTCTCCACTCTCTTAGTCAATCCAGCACACCACTGTTAATAACTTGTTGATAACCTGTTGAGAAGTTGTTCATAAAAACGACCAAAAATATTTGCAATTTATTTGTCCGGTATGTTATATTTGCAGAACAACAATGAGAGATAAAGTACGAATTTCGTACAAAAGACATACATAGGAGTTCATTGACATTTTGTACACAACGGGAAGAGTTTCATTCAAGAGATCGGCAAATCCGTTTGTTTTTCTCTTTGTTCATGAAGAGTGAGACATTGATAAAATGTTTCTATCGGATGAACCATAAGTTTTTCGTTATGTGATCCCCCTTGATAGCAGTTTATCTGTATATTTAAGGAAGTGATTGCAAAATAGCGACCGACTCGGACGAATGAACCATCTTCAGGCATTAGCAGAATTTGTGACTGCTTTTGTGTTCTATTTTGGTTGAAAGGTAAACCTTCACGGGCAAGCCAACTCGCCGGAAACAGATGCAAGAGTTTGTAAATTCCGGGAATAGGGATGAAAATCCGGTCTCAAACATTGATTTTTTACTACATCGGCCTTTTCCAAACCGGAAAAAATCCGACGGTAAGAATTCGAGGGCTGAAATACATGATTACATTCGTATGACTGATTCTGCTTCACAATCCGGAAAAATTATGTATCAAACGATTTAATGTTATCGAATTGAATGATATACAAGACTTCTCAGAACAGCTTTAACGGCTTCAAACACCGTTTCAGACGTTTTTTGAAGTATCCGCATTCTGAAGTATAAACCCCTGTAAAGATCATAAAATTGACTTTCCAAGCCAGTTTCAGTTTTTACAGAATTTGGGATTTTCTCAGGCAATTGAACACATTTCAGTTTTTGCACCGTTCGGTACAGAACGATTTGAACTCCTACCATATACAAAAAGCCGGCTTTGCAGCCGGCTTTTTTTGTTTCATCACATAAAGGGTTTACTATTTAAATTACCCGATGATCTTTTCTCCTGTTAAATCTCCTTCCGGAATAAGGTAACGATTTCATCCATAGAGCTGTTCCTAAAATGAGAATCCTACTCCTCCGGTAAATCTTATTCCACTCCAATTGATCGAAGCGGAATTATAGGCAGATTCTCCCCATTCAGCTTTAGCAACGAAGTCATAACCCACCGAAACATGTATATTCATCTTTTCAGTAATGTAATATTTAGTTCCTATCTGGGTTAAAAAAGAAAAACCGGATGTATTAAATATGTCATCAAAATTGTCCAGTTCTTCATCATTTACCACAAAAAACCCCCGGTTTTTAAATTGAGTCATAAACATACCGGGAGATACTTCCCCAAAGAAAGAGAAGAGTTCCCTGCCCCTCCTGTTTTCATAAGTAAAGAAGTAATTTTTATAATATATCCCAGCTCTGACACCATTCACAATAAACCTATTGGCATATTCTCCCGAATAATCTTTGAGAGACAGTTTTCCTCCTGTGGAGTGATATCCTCCCCCCTTTAAGCCAAACTCATGTTGTTCAAACAAATAACCAATATCTATAACATGAATCATATTTTGTGCCGGAAAATTATCTACGTTCTTTGCACCGATAATGGATGCAGGAGGTATTCCCGATAAGTAAGTTCTTCTTCCCTATCGAATTGTAGCTTCTCATAGTTTTTAAGATCATAGCTGACTAACTCGATACATCCACTCGAGGGAATGACTATCAATGAAGATTTCTCAGAGCAAAAAATCCGACCATTCCATGAAAGGGATAATTCATCTACTTCCCCCTGGTCTAATAATTCCAAATCATCCTTATCATAAATCCAAAAGTTATACCCGTTCCTGACAAATAATCTATTCGTTGGCGTATCCGTACAAATTTGAAAATCCAAATAACCGTCTTCAATGGTAATCAGACTGGGCGAATAGAGCACATCATAATGAATAGACCAAGCCCCATCTTTACTAATACTCTTCGTATCGAAAGGCACAACGTACAATTCATACAGGACACCTTGCGAAAAAGGGAACAGATTGTTTTTATCCCGCGTAAACTCTATCAGGTCATCGATCTCGAAATAATTTTCCTCCCCCTCGTATACTATATCGCCGTAGTAACCGGTTGCAAAAGCATATCTGGACTTATATTCGTTCTTCGGCCATGATATTTTTCCTGAATTGACTCCGGTATATTCAAACCGGATAGAATTTTTTGGAAATTCAATTACCGTTGTATATACATCTACCCAAGGTTCCCTTATAGCTTCTTTAAAGAATGTTTCTATCCTGTAATATAACGCACCGAACACGGCTAAACTGTCTACAAAACCTGTTTCATGAGGGTCGGTAATCTCTTTTACATACGTTTTGTTATTGTGATAATAGGTTATCCTGTATTTATCTACGGTATATTGTTCCAGCTCCGGTTTGTCCCAGGTCAGTTCAAAATGATCATCCTTATTTCTATGATGGACAATATTGTTGAGATGCAGCACCGCATCAGGAATAAAAACCAACGTATATTCAAATTTACCTATATAATTTTCAAATCCCAGCTTACCGGCAATACTTTCAGAATGAGGATCTACTTCTATATCAACTGTCAGTTTTTTTGTAGTCCGGACATTGCTGGTTGGTACGAGTTCGAAATAACCATCCATCAGATACATTTCTTCACCATTCAGACTGAACCGTTTTTTTAACACTTGCCCTTCCGGTAAGGAAAGTTGATAATGCAATTTTGTTTTCTTGTATATATAGATGGCAGCACCTGTAGGAAAATCAGCCAGATTAAGTATGATCTCCGTGTCATCCGGTTTCGGAACATCCACATAATACACATCGTCCCTATCATATTCACAGGCAGCGAAGAAGAATAAGATTGTGCACAGAATTAAATAAATTAATAATAGAGATAAATTTGAAAATAAGATTTCCTGAATTTTTTATTATCTTTGTTCCAATAGGATAACTCTTAACTCCGCAAGCGATATGAAACATTTTTATATTCCGTTTCTGATGATCCTTTTCTTCGTTCAGTCGAAAAGTTTTGCACAGGATATCCCGGTGAAACCGGATAGTCTGGATTTGAAAACCGGAATCGCCGGTGGATTGCCAAAACAGGCCGACTCTCTCAGATCCGGCCAGCTTCCGTTAAGATTACCCCGACTGAATCCGGCAGAAAATCTTCTGCCGCAATTTACTCCTTACCAACGGTTCACCCTGGAGCCACAACATTCGGATAAAGAAACTAACTTCCCCCAGATTCACTGGCACGGAGCCGCATCTGATTTCATCAATAGCAAGAGTCGCACGGCCATTGCTACAACAATGCCAACTTCCAACCTGCTATTACATTCATCGGCTACCATCGGTATGGTGGAGACTCCTTTTTTTGGTAAAGGCTATTACTATACTGATGTTTCGCAGTTAAAAATGAAGTTGATAATCAGAGGATAAGAGATAAAA